>CACWKJ010000134.1 GCA_902761395.1 uncultured Elusimicrobium sp.
CTCATTTACAATCACGAAAGACGGAATAAGTATGACCGTATATGCTTTTGATAAGAATGGTAAGTATACATTTGATCAAGGCAAAATAGATCAGTTGTTTGATACATTAAAATCATTGACAGAAAGCGGTAAAGGATATAAAGTAGTAGACAATAAAGACGGATCATTCACAATCACAAAAGATGGTGTAAGTATGACAGTATATGCTTTTGATGAGGATGGTAAGTATACATTTGATCAAGGTAAAATAGATCAGTTATTTGATACATTAAAATCATTAACAAATAACAAAAACGGGTATACGGTAGTAGATAATAAAGATGGCTCATTTACAATCACGAAAGATGGTGTAAGTATGACCGTATATGCTTTCGATAAGAATGGAAAATATATTTTCGATCAAGGCAAAATAGATCAGTTATTTGATACATTAAAATCATTGACAAAGAGCAGAAACGGATATACTGTAGTAGATAATAAAGATGGTTCATTTACTATAACAAAAGACGGTATAACTATGACAGTCTATGCTTTTGATAAGGATGGTAACTACACATTTGATCAAGGCAAAATAGATCATTTATTTGATACATTAAAATCATTAACAAATAGTAGAAACGGATATACGGTAGTAGACAATAAAGATGGATCATTTACAATCACAAAAGACGGTATAACTATGACGGTATGGCCGTTTGATAAAAATGGCAACTATGTATTTAATCAAGATAGTGTGGATAAAATGTTTAATACTTACTCAGCATTAAATAATTCCGGTTATCACGTTGTTTATAATAATGATGGTTCATTTACCGTAACCAAGAATGGCCTTACGGTAACTGTATGGCCGTTTGACAAAAATGGTAAGTATACATTCAATATCGATGATTTTAACAAATATTTCCAATATTTATTGAATGGAGGAAATCCTGATAGATACGGATGGACATGGTCTTCTGACGAAGATTCGTATTGGGCAGAAGAAGAAACTACTTTTGTGCCTGCAAAACATTATAATGCTGACGATATAGTAGCCGGAGAAATTCTTCCTTATGAATATCAATTTGACCTTGAAAAGTTTGATCCTGCTATAGCAAATGCAGAGAATATTTTTACTGATACATCAAATGAGCAACAATCTGTAATTTCTGAATTGAAAGATAAATTAGCAGAAACAGAAGAGATAACTACAGAAAAAGAGTTGTCTTCATTCCAACAGTTCTGGAATAATAATGTTAGAATTATTACTTCAGCATTAATCGGATTAGTTGGAGTTATAGCAGCAATTGTAATGGCTGTTGTATCTGCACCGGCACTTCTTTTTGTGATACCTGTGGCTTTGATTGGTCTTGCTATATACAATTCTGTTGCTGCTACACCTATTGTTACTTTGCCTATGTTCCAAGCAGAGACAGAAACAACTACTGTATTAAAAACTGAAGTTAATCTTGATCAAAAAGAATATAAAGAAGGAGATTATAATATTGTTGTTTCCGGCCATGCTAAAGAGAATCAAACAACCGGAATAGTAACGTATACATATACAAAAACTGCTTATGATGCGGAAGGTAATAAAGTTTATGAAATAGAAGTTACGTCTTTCTCACATGAATCATTATCTGATCGTTATGTTGTTAGAACCTATGAAAACGGAAATTTAAGAAAAGTAGTAGAATGCAATGATACTAAAAAGAGAGTATATGTCGAAACTGCATATGATGCTACCGGAAATGAGGTAGGAAAGAGACAAATTAATGTTGCTGAAGCTGAACAAATATACAACACATTAAGAGTAGATAATTTATCAACATCCGTAGGCTCTTTTGAGACGGATAATCCTTCTACTTTATATCCTTTCTTCTCTTATCGTCAAAAGGCAGATATGGCAAAAGATAATAAAGGATTTATTCAGTTGTATGATAATTCCGTTGTAGGTATAAATGCTGTGTTTGATAATGATACCGATACGGCAACGGCGATATTAAAAGCTATGGTAGAGAGAGATTTAACTCTTTCGACTAAAGATAATTATCAAATGACCGGTGAGGTATTATGGGCCGGAATGTTTGCACTATATTGCCAGAGAGCAGGTATAGATGTAGAAGTTAACGGAAAATCCGCAACGGAAACCATACTTAAACAGGTTGATGGTTATTTGAATACAACAAAAATAGAACAGAATGATACACTCGGATTCAAAGGAACAAGAACTGCTGACTGGGTATCTACGGAACATATGTTGGATGCAGCAATGTATTATGCTTTAAAAGCTAATACCGATTCTGCAAATGGTGATATTGATGCATATAAGAAAGATATTGAATCGTTAAACGAAATATTAAGGTATATCAAGACGAATTTGGTAAATGAAGATGGCACATTAAAACAAGGTTTAAATAATCCTAATCAAGCTGTAGATACGTATACTTGGGGTTATTTAATGTTGTCTGCAATACAAAATATGAAATTGCCGGGTGTTAATATTGATGAAACATTCGGTAAAAAAGATTTTGCAAATAGTCTTTTAAACACGCTTATGTCTTATAGAAAAGATGACGGAACTTTCGGATTTGCAAATGAAGGTGATACCAGCGGTGAGTTTACAATGCAAGCTTATGCGGCATTTGCGGCTGCAGGCAGACAAGATGAGGCAAATTCAATTCTGCAATCAGCAGTAAAAGCAGGCTTGGTTGTTATTGACGGGAAAAATGTTTACGTTAAATATACTGACAAGAATGGAAGAAATATTACGACAGGTTTTGATGTATATCCTGATATTTCTGTTGCGGCAACAGGATGGCTTAAGTTTGGAATGGAAGAACTTCAATCCGATCTTAATGGCGGCTCGGGAAATATGTTCACTATATTGACCAAAGGAAACGTAGGAATAATATCGGAAGAAAACCAAGCAGCTATAGATGATGTTATTGATTCTTTAAATGAAGTTTCCGATACAAGAACTACAGATTATAAAAAATATGAAGAAGTCAGCAAAAAAATAGCACAATATCTTTCGGAAGAAAAAATAACTCCTGCACAGGCAACTCAATTGTATTCTAAAGTAGAAGATGCGGTAAAAAATATGGATTTAACCGAAGGCAGTTCTGTGAGAATGAAAGTAACCGGAGATGCCATAATAACCCAGCAGGCTATGCTTTCCGAAGAAGTTGGACCTAGAAAAATTAATGTAGCTACGGGTGAATTTGAAGAAAATGATTCTGAGTATGCATCAAGAATACAAGACCATATAAATACTTATACTGATACAGAGGGAAGAAATTTTCAAACTATAACAGAAAATGAAAAACAGCAAGCAGTAATAAATGCCCTTAACACTGCATTGGGAGTTACATTTATTGATGGAACAATGGCCGAAAAGTTAGTAGGTATGATTATGAATGTAAATGTACAAAGTTCCGATACTCTTTCTACTTGGGCAATAAGGGCTACGAATAGTATTTTGTCTCCAAGTAATAAATACAAGAGAGTTTTTGAAGACCTTTTACCTTATTT
>CACWKJ010000135.1 GCA_902761395.1 uncultured Elusimicrobium sp.
TTTCAACAACAAACTTATCTATAGATCTTGAAAAGAAATTATATGCTGCAACGGCAGGAATAGCAACGCACAAACCGGCTGCTGTTGCGATTAAAGATTCCGATACACCGCCTATAACTACCGAAATACCACCGGAACCCGCTAAAGAAATATCATGGAAAGAACGAATGATACCTAAAACCGTTCCGAACAAACCTATATAAACCGACACAGCACCTATGGTTGCAAGTACTGTTGTATATCTTTCAAGTTTTACAACTTCCTTAGCAATTGTTCTTTTCATGGCTTGTTCTATGTCGGAATTACCGATTTCGGAATATCTTTTAAGACCGGCTGCAACCGTATTGGATACGGGACAATCCAATAACAAACAATATCCTATTAAAACATTAATGTTACTTTTATGTTCTATAGTTTTCTTTGCCCGTTTCAATAATTCTTCTACATCAACATTGGATTTTCTTGAAAATTCAATAATTTTTAATATAATTACGGACACGGATACAACAGATATTGTTAACAATAAATATAATGTCCAACCGCCCAAAGACAAAATTTCAAAAACGCTCTTGCCTGCAAACATATGTAATTCCTTTCCTTTTTTATAAACTTAACCCTTGTGACCATGTAGGAGTAAACGATTCTCCCCTTGTTTCAACTAACTTTCTTACCCCGGTTCCATCTATTCCCATAATATATATTTCGCTTCTTCCGGAACGATTCGATGCGAAAGCTATAAATCTTCCGTCTTGAGACCATGTAGGATTTTCATTATTTCCCTGACCTTCCGTAAGTCTTATAATTTTTTGTTTAGGTAAATCATACAAGAAAATATCAAAATAATTGTTATATTTCATTGTAAAAGCTATCTTATCACCTTTAGGTGACCATGTAGGAGAATCGCAATGACCTTTTGTTGATAATCTTCTTATATTAGCTCCATCAACATCCATTATATAAATTTGAGGATAACCTGCTCTGTCGGATATGAAAACAATTTCTTTACCGCTTGGTGAAAAAGAAGGGCTTGTATCAATATATTTACCTTCAGTCAACCTTCTTACAACAGCACCTTTGTTGTCCAACAAATACAAGTTAGGATAAACACCTCTTGATAATGTTGCAACCAAAGTTTTCCTGTCAGGAGAACATGATGTAGGTGAATTTAAACCCTGAATTGTTGATAAAGCTTTTCTTTTATTTTTAGCGATATCCAATATGAATAAATCCGGATTGTTATAAAGATAAGATGTATATATCAATTGCGGTTTATTGGGAACCCATTTAGGTAAAACATTTAATCTGTTATCTTTTGTTAATCTTCTTAAATTGTATCCGTCATAATCCACAACATATATTTCTTTAAATTTTGTACTGTTATTAATAAAAGCAATTTTTGAACAAGCAATACCTTCTTCACCGGTAAATCTCTTTACTATTTCATCGTTTATTTTATGTGCAACATATCTGTAATTTTTAACACTTCCGCCGTATCTGTCTTCCCAAATAAGTTGCTGACTTTCTATATCGTACAATTTAACACTTACAATAAGTTTTGTTTGTTCTATAATAGATATTGAACCTGTTACCAGTACAGAAACACCCTTATCCATCCAATATGCAAACTGTGAATCCAAATCAAACTTATAAGATGAGTTTGCAACAGCAACATTGAAATGTCTGGACAAAATCAAATCCGCTTCCAATGTATCCTTGAACTCTCTTGACAGGTTCATTTCTTCAAAGAAACCGTTTACGGGAACAAATTCTGATAAACCTATACTAGCTCTGCTTGATGTTCCGGATAAAGACAGATAAACATCATTTTCCGCATAGGAACCGGAAACAAAAAAACATAAACAAAAAATTATACTGATAACACTTATATTTTTAACGAAATTTAAATTCAAAATAAACTCCTAAATTATCTTCATTATAACTTTCGGGCAATTCAGGAAACGGACTTGCCAACTCTACCGCCCTGATAGCATTTTGATCGAAAACATCATCACCCGAAGATTCTTTTATTTTTATATCAGTGGCATACCCTCTTCTGTTTATCTTAAAATAAACCACTGCCCTGCACGCGGATATGCTGCTTGACCATTGCCAATATTTACTAATCTTTTTTACTATAGCATTGGTATAATAAGAAAACTTAAAATTTTTATTTTCTAACATTATACCTTTCGACGAATATGTATTACCGCCGCTCGGTTTTGGAGCTTCTTCTTTGGTAACACTTTTTTCTACAGGTTTTTCAACTGCTTTTTTTTCTTCAACTTTCTTTTCTTTTTTCTTTACGGCAATTTCACTTTTTACGGTTTTATTTTCTTTTTTCTTAACTTCCTGTTTAGGTTTTACTTCTTCTGCCGGTGCGGCAGGATCAACTTTTTTATCTTCAGGTATTTCCTCTACCACATTGTTAACCGGTGAATAAAACGAAACATCAAACGGAACCTGTACAAAAACATTTTGTTTATTATTTTTATACACAACCGTACAAATAACAGAACTATGAATGATCATTGATAAAATTATACAAGGAACTAATTTATCTACTCTTATCATTTGTATAAATTTTTATTTTTTCCTTTGCAGTAAAAGCTTCCGCAGTTTTAGGATAATCCGTCAATATTGTCTGCAAAATAATAACAGCATCATTTTTTCTATTTAAAAGTTCTAAACATAAAGCCATTTTTAATCTTGCAGCCGGAACTAACTTGGATTTAGAATATTCTTCTTCCACCTTTTTATATTCTTCGTAAGCTTCAGAATATTTTTCCTGCGAATATAGAGATTCGCCAATATAATACTGTGCCTGTTCTGCCAAATCGTGATCTTTGTACTGTTTAAGGAAAGATTTAAAACCTACTATAGCAACTTCATACTTACTCAACAAAAAATCGTTGTAAGCATTTTCATACATTTTTGAAGGCAACTGCATATTTTTAGAACTGTCACCGCTGCTCTTCTGATTTTTTACAGCAACCTCAAGATCTTTTAAATCTTGCGAAAGTTTAGAAGTTTTCTTATACAATTCTTGAATGGATGCACTTGACACATCCGTATTTACCAAATTTTCATCATATTTGGAATACATTTCCGCCTGTTTGGCTTCCAATGCGTTAAACTTTATTTGAAGCTTTGAAACTTCTTTCTTCAAATAATCGATATCCGACTGAGATGCCATCTGTTCCATACATCCAAGCAAGAAAAGTATAGGAAATAATGCTGCTAAAACTTTAAACATTTTTATAACTTATTAATATTATTTTATAACTTTTGTTTCTGCTCTTCTGTTCTTTGCCCAACCTGCTTCATTGTGTCTGTTATCTTGCGGCATTTCTTCTCCGTAAGAAATAGTAGCAATTCTGTCCGGGCTAACACCTAATTGAACATAATATTCTTTTACTTTTACGGCTCTTTTTTGACCTAATGCCAAATTATATTCCGTAGTACCTCTTTCATCGCAATGACCTTCTACAAC
>CACWKJ010000136.1 GCA_902761395.1 uncultured Elusimicrobium sp.
TTAAATTTTCCATTGTATCTCCAATATAAAGTATAAGATTAACTAATTATAGCAAGTTTAAAAATATTAGACAATACAAATAATTATGAAAGTTTTATTCGTTTTGACACTATATATCTTTTTTTTATAAAATTTTAAGATATATGAAATATAAGAAATCAGTTTTTATTACAATAGAAGGTTGTGAAGGGTGCGGAAAAACCACACAATCCGAATTACTTAAAAAATATTTGGAAAGCAAAGGATTAACGGTTGTTTTAACAAGAGAACCCGGCGGGAGTATTGTTGCCGAACAAGTAAGAAACATTTTGCTCAATCCTAATTTTAATGTTGCACCTTATTGTGAGTTAATGTTGTACGAAGCCTCAAGAGCACAACATTTGGAAGATATTATAAAACCGAATTTAAAGAAAGGACATATTGTTATTTGTGATAGGTTTACAGATTCCACACTTGCTTATCAAGGATATGCAAGGGGAATAGATAAGGAAATAATAAAAAAATTGAACAATATAGCAACATCCGGGTTAAAACCGGATTTAACGATATATTTGGATATAAATCCGAATAAAGGCATAAAAAAAGCAAAAACCGTTAATAAGGGGAAACTTACCGGCGGTGACAGAATAGAAAGAGAAAGTTTGAAATTTCATAACAATGTAAGAAAAGGTTTTCTTGAACTTGTAAAAAAATATCCTAACAGAATAAAAAAAGTAAAAACCAGTGAAGTAATAGAAAAGACTCAAAAAGAAATAAAAAAGACTCAAAAAGAAATAAATAAAGAAATAGATAAATTTTTTAAGAAGAAGAAAATATATGTTTGAAAAAATAATAGCACAAGATAAAGCAAAAAAAATTCTTTCCGAACAAATAAAAAATAATAAGATTCCGCATGCTTATATTTTTATGGGTGAAGAAGGAACAGGTAAAATGCTTACCGCAATAGAATTTGCCAAGATATTGAATTGTATGATTAATGATTATACAAAAGTTGATGCCGGTCCGTGCAATCATTGTTTATCCTGTGAACATATCGATAAAGGAACCTTTCCTGATTTGCATATAATAAATTTTGAAAAACAAGATGAAATTGCCGAAAAAGAAAGTGAAAAAGGTAAGACAAAACTCGGTATAAAGCTCATTAGATATATGCAGGAAAAAGTGTATATTAAGGCTACCGACGGTAAATGGAAGTTCTTCATCATAGAACCGGCTGAAAAAATGACAATGGAAGCTTTTAATTGTTTGCTGAAAACACTTGAAGAACCGCCTAACAATACAATAATCATACTTATAGCTAAACACAAAGAAACAATTCCGGTAACTATTTTATCAAGAGCACAAACAGTCTTTTTTCAACCGTTACATGCTGATGAGGTATCTAAATATTTACAGGAAAAACATTTCTTGTCACAGGAAAATGCCGATAAAATTGCAGATATGGCTGACGGTTCGATAGAAAAAGCGGAACAATTAATGTTAAATACTCAAAATGAATATTCAACTTTATGGACGGAATTGACAAGCAAGAGATTGGCATTGGCGGATATCCTTCTAAAAAGCAAAGCTGTTGCAAAAGATAGAGACAGTGCCATAGAGGCTGTTGGCATTATTACGGAAAATGCAACTAAAAGTTTTAGACAAAATCCCGGTAAGTATGCTAATATTATTGAACAATTGTCGCAAAGTAAAAGATATTTGGAACAAAATGCTAACCCTACAAATGTGTTAGACAATTTGTTTTTATATATAAATTCAAAAATAAAGTAAACGGAGATATAAAGTTATGCCTATGGTGGTTGGAGTAATAGTTAGAAGAATTAAAGATAAAGTTTATGCTCAAACAGGTAAATATACTGTAAATTTAAACGATAAAGTTATACTTGAAACAGAGCATGGAACCGAGTTTGGTGTAGTTTGCGAAAAAGAAAAAAATATGCAACCTTCAAAAGATGTATACATCGGAAAAATTTTAAGAATAGCTACTGAGAATGATTTGAAAAGACTTGTTAACAATGAAAATAAAAATGCACAGGCAAGAGTGACTGTTTCAAAAAAAGTCCAGGAACATAAACTCGATATGAAATTGACTTGTGTTCAATATACTTTCGATAGAACAAAACTTTTTATTTATTACACATCGGAAACAAGAGTTGATTTCAGAGAACTTATAAAAGATTTGGCTCATTCTTTGAAAACAAGAATACAGATGGTTCAGATAGGTGTTAGAGATGAATCTAAAATTGTCGGCGGTGTAGGTGTTTGCGGTAAACAGTTATGTTGTCAAATTTTCTTGAAAGATTTTTCTTCCGTAACAATAGATATGGCAAAAGATCAGGATTTGTCTTTAAACACTTCAAAACTTTCCGGATTATGCGGAAGATTGATGTGTTGTTTGGCTTATGAATATGATAATTATGTTTGCTTTAAAAATAAACAT
Organism: uncultured Elusimicrobium sp.; assembly: GCA_902761395.1. Lineage (GTDB taxonomy): Bacteria > Elusimicrobiota > Endomicrobiia > Endomicrobiales > Endomicrobiaceae > Ruminimicrobiellum. Next base: position 2,441 of record CACWKJ010000136.1, read on the forward strand.
CCGAAAGTTGGGGAAATGGTAATAACTCCTAACGGTAAAGGGAAAATTGTTTCGGTAGATTGTATAAAAGAAACTTTTAATGTTGAACTTTCTGAAAACAATATAAAGACTTTTAAAGCATCGCAAATAAAAAAGGCTTAAAAGTTTGAATATTGTTGGTCAATATGATAAAATAACCATTTAGATTTGTATTTGTTTTTAAGGAGATAATTTATGAAAATAGTTAAAGAAGGTTATCCTTTTATTTTAGGCTTTTTTATAGCAGGTATTATTTTCCATTTTGTTTTTGCTCCTGTGGCAATTATCTGTTATATTTTAGCGGTATGTTGTCTTATGTTTTTCAGAGATCCGAATTTAACTATAAATGCAGATAAAAATTTTATTTTATCACCATGTAACGGAACTGTAATGAATGTGATTGAAAATGAGAATGGACAAACCGAAGTTAGAGTTTTTATGTCTGTTGCTAATGTTCATTTACAAAGATCTCCGATTTCCGGAACGATAAAATCAGTTGAACATAAACCGGGTAAATTTTTGAAAGCACATTTACCTGAAGCATATATTGAAAATGAACAAAATGTTATAACAATAGAGAACGAAAACGGAACCTATATAGTAAAACAGATTGCAGGTATTCTTGCAAGAAGATGTGTTGCTTGGGTAAAACCGGGGGATGTTGTAAATCAAGGTGATAAAATAGGTGTTATTAAGTTTAGTTCCCAGGTGGATTTGATTATGCCTGCAGGTTACGATGTAAGAGTAAAAGTAGGGGATAAAGTAACTTCAGGTCTGAGTATATTTGCAATAATAAAATAAAATCGCAGAGCGATTTTTTATAATGGAGAAAAAGATGTCTTCTTTAAGAAAAGGTTTGTATGTTTTACCGAGTATGTTTACTGCCGGAAATTTAGCTTCCGGATTTATTTCGGTTATATGTGCAATAAACGGAAATTTTAATGCTGCCGCATGGTTTATAATACTTGCGATTGCTTTTGATATGAGTGACGGCAGAGTTGCAAGACTTACAAAAACAATGAGCAAATTCGGTATGGAATTTGATTCGTTATGTGACTTGGTTTCTTTCGGTGTTGCACCTGCGGTTTTAATGTATCAGTTGGTTTTAAACACTATGGGAAATGCAGGAATTGCAATAGCCGTTATTTTTGTTGTTGCAAGTGCTACAAGACTTGCAAAGTTCAATGTTAAAGCTATGGAACCGCCCGATGAAAATAAAGCTAAAAACGACACTTTTTCAGGGCTTCCTACACCTGCATCGGCGGGTTTAATTGCTTCTTTTGTTTTAAGTTATGAAATATTCGACGGAACAGTTTTGAATTTTAAAACAATTCCTTTGCTTATGAAAAAGATGCCGTTTTTCTTTAATGCAATGCCTGTAATAATGGTTATATTGGCATTCTTGATGGTATCTACCGTTCCTTACGGAGCATTTAAACATATTAAATGGACAAGACCGAAATCTATACAGGTTTTTTTCTTGGCTGTTGTATTTGTTGCTTTAATTTGTACATATCCGCAAAATACTATTTTTATAATATTCTTACTTTATATACTTTCCGGATTTGTAGTTCTTTTGGTTAGAGGATATAAAATAAGAAAGGCATTGTCTAAAAATAAAAAAGAAAATAAAAATGAAGATAAATAAAATAATACTAAAATTTTTACATATCGGTTTTTTGGGAAATTGGCGATTACAATAGCTGATTA
>CACWKJ010000137.1 GCA_902761395.1 uncultured Elusimicrobium sp.
TTGTCATTCCGGACTTGATCCGGAATCTATAAAAATTAGTGCCATAGATACACCGAAATTACTAATTATTTAGAGGTAACTATGAAAAAAATATTATCTGTATGTGCAGTTTTATGTTTTGCATCAACCGTTGTGTTTGCAGGGCCGTTCGGCAAATTCAATGAAGTTCTTAGAGATGTAAGCGAAGAACAAGCACAAAAATATTTAAATAATTTAGCATCGGATTTGGGTAATGTTATGACCGGCGGAAGTTTCAGTGCTTCAGCTGTTTTGGGTGTTTCGGGAATAGATTTACATCTTAAAGTAAACTACAACAAAGTATCAAGTGAAATTTTTGAAGCAGAAGGAATAAACGAACTTTATGTACCTATGCTTACCGGAGGAATAAGACTTTCTAACCAACTTGATATATTGGCGAAATACGGATATTTACAAGATACAAATATTTACGGCGGCGGTTTAAGATGTTTGGTGTTTGAGGGCAGAGATCTTGTTATTCCTTCCATAAGTGTTCACGGTATGTACACAATTCTTAATGCGGATGACGGTGAAAACAAGGTGGACGGCAACAATTTGGGGCTGGGTGCGGTTGCAACGTTTAATCTTCCGATAGTAACACCTTATGTCGGTATAGGTTGGGATAAAATAATAGCTAAACCAAAATCATCAAATAAGCAAGGTTTGGAAGGAAGCTATGAAGGGTTTGGTTACTATGCCGGTGTTTCCGTATCAGCCATTATTATTAACGGAACTGTAGGTATAAGTGTATACGACGGTTATGTATCGTACACTTTCGGTCTCAGTTCAGCATTTTAACATGTATTTAATTTGATACAAAATGAATAAAGTAAGATTTATCATAGCGATTTTATTGGTGCCGGCATTATTGGTTTTAGTATATGATTTTGTTAAGCTGTTTTTTTCTTTTGCCGGACAAACGGACACAAATATTGTTCCTTTTTGGATAGGAATAGCCGTATACTTTTTGTTTCAAGTGGTGTTTTTTAAACCGATGTCCACATATGTTTTCGGACACGAATTAACACATGCCCTAACCGGACTTTTAAGCGGTGCTCAAATAAAAAAATTTAAAGTTTCCGCAAATAAAGGAAGTGTTACTTTAACAAAAGATAACATCTTTATAACTTTATCTCCGTATTTTTTCCCGATATATCCGATAATAATTATTCTTATATATTTTTGTCTCGGTTGGTTCATGGATATAACAAAAATATATTCTTGGTTTTTGTTCTTTGCGGGGATTTCTCTTGCATTTTATTATGCTTTGACTTTTTATGCAATTAAAGTCGGTCAAGAAGATATGAAAATTTACGGGAAATTTTTTTCGTTGGTTTTTGTTTGTTTTATTAATATAATAATGGTAGTATTAGTATTGGCTTGGATATTCCCGAGCCACATATATGTTAAAGATTTTTTTGTTAATGTGTTTTTTGACACAATAAGTTTTTATAAAAATATTTTTATCGGAGTATATAAATGTTTGGCTTTCCTAAAGACGAAATAAAAAGAAAAACGTTTCACATTCTTACACTTATTTATGTTGCGGCATATTGGTTCTTGCCTAAAACTGTAGTTTTGGTAGGTTTGTTAACAGCTGTAATAATTGTTATGTTGGGCGAATTTATAAGAGCAAGAAACGAAAAATTTAATGTTTTTATATTAAAAGTTTTGGGCGGGGTACACAGAGAATCCGAAACTCATAAAATAAGCGGGTTACCTTGGACACTTTCCGGAGCATTTCTAACAATACTTTTGTTTCCGGAAAAAACATTTGTATTGGCAAGTTTTTTATATCTTGCCTTCGGTGATGCGTGTGCCGCTCTTTTCGGTAAAGCTTACGGCAAGCACAAAATATATGCAGGTAAATCTTTGGAAGGAACATTTGCTTGTTTTATGGCTTGTTTAATTGTAGGTTTGATTGTTTTGCCGAGTTGGCAATTTGCTGTTGCAGGTGCACTTATAGCAGCTTTTATAGAAACGATTCCTTGGCCTTTAAACGACAATTTTTGGATGCAAATAATAAATGCAGGTATATTAACATATATCGCAAGATTTTTTTAAGAATAATGAAAAAAATAGTTTTTATACTGTTGCTTTTAGTTATTACGACTTCTTTATATGCGGAGCAAACTTTCTTTACAAGGGGTAGTTTAAATATAAAAGAAGTTGCGCTTTCCTTCGATGACGGACCCGGTTTAAATACGAAAGATATATTAAAAGTTTTGGATAAAAAAGATGTAAAAGCAACATTCTTTTTGCTGGGATCATCCGCAGCAAAAAGGCCTAAACTTGTAAAAGAAATTTATTCCAAAGGTCACGAACTTGCAAACCATACATATAATCATATGAATTTTTTTAGATATGACGAAGAAAACAACAAAAAAGAGAAAATAAAAGAAGAAATTTTACAATGCCAGGATTTAATAAAAGATATTACCGGTTTTAGAACAAAGTTGGTAAGGTTCCCGCACGGGTATTTAAAAGATGATGCAATAGAAATTGCAAGAGAAACAAATTATAAAATAATCAATTGGACTTTCGGTATAGATTGGGAAAGAGATTTGTCGCAAGAAGAAATGTTTGATTTGTATGTGGAAAATGCAAAACCGGGGACAATTTTCTTAATGCACGATCTTCTAAAAAATACTACAATTACAAAGATGTTACCGGAATTTATAGATAAATTAAAAAGTAAAGGATATAAGTTTGTAACAGTAGGTGAAATGATAAATAAAAGATTATCGGAGGAAAATTTATGAAAAACATTGTTATTATTTCAGTTGAACACAGAAAAAACACGGCGGTTGCGGTTCAGGAAGTTTTAAGTGAGTATGGTTGCCTTATAAAAACAAGGTTAGGTATTACGGACAGCACCCCGAAAAAATGTTCTCAGACCGGTCTTATCATATTGGAATTCTTGGGAAATAAAAGAGAAGTAACTTTAATGACCAAGAAGTTGTCTAAAATAGTAGGAGTTGTCGTAAAAGCGGTTTCAATATAGTTTTTTAGGGGATTATTGTTATGAAAAAAATTTTAATGCTGTCTTTTCTATTTTTTTGTTTTGCCATATCATCAGTTTTTGCCAATGATACAAAAGATATGTTTAAAAATGCTTTTGATAAAATGGAAACATTAAAACAACAGGGAATAAGTTATACCATTCATGTAGTAACGGGAAATAAAAATAAAAAATCCGTTAATGCAAAAGTGTATATGAAAGGTGAGAAAATAAGAATGGAAGCTAAAGAAGGTATCTCTATAATAAACGAAGATGGTATGTACATTTATTCCGAACAAGAAAAGGTAGCTATGAAAATGAACATAGATAAGGAAACTATTAAACAAGCAACATTCGATGCAATTGTAGATAAAGCCGATGAACTGAAATTTGTTGAAAAATCTTCGAAAAACGGATATTCTTGCCAAGTGTTTAAATCTAAAGATAAAGACA
>CACWKJ010000138.1 GCA_902761395.1 uncultured Elusimicrobium sp.
TATTTCGTCGTTTTTTACCATACTTTTACCCTAAAATAAAAAAACTCTTTTTGCACATTGCAAAAAGAGACATAAAAATAAAATTTAATTTCACAGACCGTTAGGAAATACCGAACGGTTTGTTTTATTTTTCAGCCCCGGGATTTTCAAGGATAACCAAGCCAATCCGTTGCAATGTTTCTGTATTATATACCTAATAACTCAAAATGTCAAACTTTATATGTTTGTATATCATAAAAATATTTTTAAAATCTAAAGTATATAAAGCTGTAGTAAGTTTCACTTGCCATTTTAGTAACAGATAAGATAAATATCATTAATAACCAAATATTTGTAATAATTTTTGATGTAAATTCTTTTTTATCTAATATACCTTTAAATATTGGAACTGCACATAATATTGCAGCTACAAAGGTTATAATTTCGATAGTATCAATATAGTAGGTTATACCAAAAGGAATATTCGATATATTTATTGATTTTACGCAAAACATGTTCATAATATATTCTTTTGCATATAGAATACTTTCACTTCTAAAAATTACCCAACCAACAATAACAATCAAACAAAGATAAATATTCCGTATCGCATTATGTAATTTATTGTTATATTTTTTTTCAATATCTATTATCTTTTCTATAACAATAAATAATGCATTCCATAAACCCCATACAATAAAAGTCCATGCCGCGCCATGCCAGATACCCGTAATTAAAAATACTATTACCAAATTACGGATTTGTTTTAATTTTCCATGACGACTTCCGCCAAGGGGAATATAAAGATATTCTTTAAACCAATTTGATAAAGACATATGCCAACGTCTCCAGAATTCAGAGAGAGACTTTGAAATATAAGGATAATTAAAGTTTTCAGCAAACTTAAAGCCAAAAATCAATCCTAAACCTATTGCCATATCTGAATATCCGCTAAAATCAAAAAATATTTGGAACGAATAAGCAATAGCTCCTAACCAAGCCGTAAAATGTGAAAACATATCAGGATTTTGAGTAAATATTTTATCTGCAATCGTTCCCATAGTATTTGCTATGAGCACTTTTTTAGATAAGCCTATAATAAATCTTTTTATCCCTAACTGCAATTTTTCAAAATCTGTATCATGGCTATCAATTTGTTTATCTATATCGTGGTATTTCACGATAGGTCCCGCAACTAATTGCGGGAACAAACAAATGTATAAAGCTAATTTGAAAATATTTTTTTGGATAGGACATTTTTTTTTGTATACATCAAAAGTATACGACATAGCCTGAAAAATATAAAAAGATATACCTAACGGCAATACTATATCCAGCATATTACTATCAGAACGAGTAATAGTACTTACAACAAAATTAAAGTATTTGTAATAAAACAATATGTATACATTGGTACATATTGTTAAAAATAAAAAAATCTTTTTATACAAAACAAATCTATCAATAAGGATACTTCCAACATAATTGATTAATATTATAAATAATATTATCCAAAGACATTCCGGAGCACCCCAGGCATAAAAGATTAAGCTTGCTATTAATAGCACATAATTACGCAATTTTTTACTTACAACAAAATATATCGTTAAAAGTAAAGGTAAAAATATAAAAAGAAAAGAGATAGAACTAAAAACCATTTTCATCTCCGTTTCTATATAAAAACATATATTTCGACAGTTGTTCAAAACATAAAACCAAAATATCTATTTTTATATTTTTGTCATTTAATTCTTTTTTGAATTTCTTTATTTCCGAAGAAGCACTTAAATTGGTTTTTTCAATTTCAGCTACAAAAACGCTCTCAAAATTTTTGAATGAAGAAATAAATCCCGGTATCATGTTTAAAGAAAAGGAATCTCCATACATAAGTACATTCGGTGCATTAGGATTATTTTTATTTTCATATACGTTTACAATTGTATTTTCAGAACTATCTATATAATGTTTTTCTACTACATTTTGATAATTTTTTGGAATTAAATAAGTATATTCTTGATCTAAAACATCAAAATCATTTAAGAATAACGATTTATAATTATAACCCACGAAAAATCCATAAACAGGACAAATTCTGGATAGAACCGATTTAAATGTATCAAACTCATTAAGTTGAGTGGTTCTTATATTTTTAAAATCTTTTTCTATTTCTTTCATCAATTCAGAATAAGCAACATAAGCTCCGATATCAGTCCAATGATAATCATTTTTAAAATAAACAGGTTCATCAGATTTTAATGAATAATCTACTATTTGCCAATAAGGATATAAAAACTTTACACCGGTTTGTTCCTTTATTTGTTCAACCATATGCAGTTTTCTGATATATATTTTGCTTCTCATTAATACCGGAGAAGATAAACTACTTCCGACTTCACTTTTAAACGGTGGAATCATCATATATAATTTTATGTTATTTTCTTTACAAAATTCATCAAGTCTTTTTATATTGTATATTATTTCAGGTTCAACATATGAATTTCTATATATGAATTTTTCATCAAAATTTGAATGAAACGGAAGACTGGCAATATAATTTGTTTTTTTATTCCAAAACTGATTGTTAAACTGATAATTATATATTGGTAATTCACGTTTTAGAGTAATATAAATACTAAAAAGTTTATTTCTTAAAAAGAATCTATCTTTGAACCAATTATCAAAATCTTTACCAAAATTAGTGTTAATCGTTTTATCTGGGTTAATTAAAGGATGAAATTGAGCAAGCGGCCTGTTTTCTATTCGTGATATTTTAGCATTACTAATTTTTAATGCCGGAATAAAGAGTAATATTATAAATATTACGGAAAAAATAATATCTACGATTTTAGTTTTATCAATATTTTTCATTTATCATATTACCAATCTAACTAAAGTACCTCATCTGTCAAATTTTAACATAAATTTTTATTGTTTACCAATTATTTACTTATAAATTCAGTAACAAAAATTTGTAACGAACTGAAGTATTTTGGAAAGAAGAAAAAAATACGAAGTTGGAATTTAAAAGATAAATCTGTTCCGCTAATATTTACTATAAATGAGTTTATTTGGTATTATCTTTTGGTATGGAAAATAAATTAGGACAAAATTTTAAATTTTTCAGTTTGCTAAAATTTGCAACACCGACAATGATAATGGTATTTTTTGTATCGTTATATGTTATGGTTGACGGTGTATTTGTTTCCAGATTTGTTAACACAAGTGCATTTGCCGCAATAAATATAGTTTATCCGTTATTCAGTTTATTGTTTGCGATATCCAGTATGCTTGCTTCCGGCGGAAGTGCTTTGGTTGCAAAAAGGATGGGGGAACAAAAGAACAAAGTTGCCAAACAATATTTTACTTTGGTAGTTGTTTCATCGGCAGCAATCGGTTTAATAATTGCTTTAATATGTTTAATATTCATAAAACCTATAATTTATCTTTTAGGTTCCGACGATTCCATTTACCAATATTGTTATGATTATATAAATATTTGCACCGTTCTGTATATTACAAATGATATTTCATTCGTTTTTCGTTGCTGCAGGCAAACCTAAAATGGGACTTATTGCCACTTTAACAGGCGGGACGACAAACATCATTTTCGATTATATTTTTATTGCCGTAATGGGTATGGGAATTTCAGGTGCCGCTTACGGAACGATTGTCGGGTTCCTTGCACAAAATTCTATAGGAATAATTTATTTTACTTTTAAAAGAAAAGGAACATTATATTTCGTTAAACCGAGTTTAAATTTTCTTGCCGTTGTTAAAAGTTGTTATAACGGTATGGCTGAATTTATAGGTAATTTGGCAATATCGATAACAACATTTTTGTTCAACATAGAAATGATGAAATATATAGGTGTTGACGGTGTTGCCGCAATAACGATAGTCCTTTATGCCGAATTTATTTTAACATCCGTATTCTACGGATATTCATCCGGAGTTGCACCGATATTCAGTTATAATTACGGCAGCAAAAACATATTCCAACTAAAAAACATTTTTAAAATAAGTATGATTTTTGTAATTGTATCATCTGTTTTAATTTGTTGTTTGTCTATACCTGCCGCACCGTACATAATAGAATTTTTTGCAAAAGAAAACTCGCATGTGTTTTATATTGCTTTAAAAGGATTTTTTATTTTTGCGGTTTCGTTCTTATTTACGGGAACAAACATTTTTTCGGCTGCAATGTTTACCGCATTTTCCAACGGAAAAGTTGCTTCGATAATTATGTTCCTTAGAACACTTGTGTTTTTAAGTTTATCGATATTGTTGTTACCGTTGGTTTTCAATGTTAACGGAATTTGGCTTGCAATACCTGTCGCAGAATTTTTATCTATATTGGTTGTTGCCTTTTATTTTATAAAATACAGAAAGGTTTACAATTACCTTTAGTTCTACTTAAGACTTTGAAGAAGAATAGGTTTCAATAATTTTTCGAAAAACAGATACGCTATTAAAAAGCTCATTAAACCAACAAAAGCAAACAAAAAACCAACAATTTTATCAGAATCGGATTTAAAACAGATAATATATAATCCAATTAAAATAAATACAGCTCCGAGAATACATACTGTTCTTTTCATCAAAGAAACAATTTTTTCTACTTTTTGTTTTTTTATTGATACCGGTGTTTCATAAGTATTGTTCATGAATAAATTATACATTTTTTTATTTACAATAAAAATATTCTTTTAAGTATCAGCTAAATTTAGTAGAATTATTGCCAATGAAAACAATAAGAATTTTATTATTTTCCATAATGTTATTTTGCTGTTTTATCAGTGTAAATGTTTTTGCACAAGGAAAAGAACATAACGAAATTACAATAGCAATTCTAAAAGGGGATAACCTTTCCGAATATAAAGATTTGTTGTCAAAAACAATTAAAGAAAAACTAAACAAAACGGTAAAAATAAAAGTTTTGGATTATGACACATTCATAGTTGATATGGACAGGGGAAACAGCGATTTTTATAAAGGTTCTCCTCTTACTTATGTTCTTTCGTTATCGGATACCGTTATATTGAAGTCCGCTTACAGAATTGACGGCGAAATTCAACAGGATTATACTCCTGTTATACTTGCAAGAACAGACAAGAATATAAATACCGTTAAAGATTTGGAAAACAAAAATTTCCATTTCACAAACCCTAATTCCGCATCGGGATATTTATACCCCAAATTATTTTTAATTGAAAAAGGTGTAATTACGGAAAAAGATTTTGCCGATGACCGTTCACCGAGCGCAAAAGATGTTTACAATTATGTCTTGGAAGGCAAATGGGATGCATGTTGTTCTTTTTACGGTCTTTTGGAAGATGATCCGTTTTTCGAAAAAAATCCCTTATTAAAAGCTTTTAAAATAAATCTGCAAATTCCCAACGATCCGTTATGGGCTGACGAGAAAACAAAAACAGAAAACCCGCAATTGGTAACGGATGTAAAAAATTTAATATTGGAATTGTTTGAAGATAATAAAGAACTTTCTTTTATACCGGCAAGAGATAAAGATTATGACTCAATAAGAAGAAAAGTAAGGATATTGAACATAATAGAAAACAAAGATTTTATATCGGTAGACAGAGTGCTGGGTTTTGTTACAAGAAGTCCTAAAACTTTAAACTTTATTTTAAAATACAATTTGCATATTGCTCTTTCTTATTTAGTGTTCACGTCACTGATTATCATTTTTGTTTCCGTATTTTTCAAAAGAACCGTAATAAAAAAATATCATACGGAACATAAATTGTTAAACGACAAATATAACGATTTATTGGAACATTTGGAAGAAGAAAACGATTTCAATTCAAAAATAACCAAACTTGAAGACAAAATAAAAGTTGCTTTTAAAGACTATACAAAGTTTACCGAAGATTCCGTTATGGTTAAGTATGTTGCAACCGGTGAATTTTTATTTAATAAATATAAAGACACAAATGCTATGGAACCGTCCGCAATAGCAAACTGTTATGTTAAAGCTTTTGAAAGAATAGTTATGGTTAGCGCATACGGAGCGGAAACATTTGAAAAACAGGATGACACAAAAGTTCCCGACGAGCAACAAAACATACAAAACAAAATAGATCCGAAAAAGATATTGGATAACGGTATAAGAGATGTAAGAGAAAAAGCCGGGTTAAGCAACAAAGATTATAAGAGTTTGCAAAAATGCAGAAGCTTAAGAAACAAAGTTGCACATTTAAAACCTGTTTCTAAAGAAGAAGTTGTTTCGATAAGGAAAACTCTTTTAGGGGAAAATTCTTATACCAACGGAATACTGGCGAAGTTGGCACCGTATCTTTAAAAATGTTTTAACATTTTTAAAGATGGTTATAGGGTGATAAGGTGAAAGGGTGAAGGGTTTAATGATAGAACGGAGAGATCCCGCATCAAGTGCGGGATGACAAGCGAAAAGGCAATGTATAATTTATAATTTACAATTTAGGGCAGACGACAAACAATAATGGATTACTTCATTTCGTTCTCAATGGTCGGCAGGGGCTGACAGAAAAACTTTTTGGTTGTTTACATTAAATGCTTTCATTCTTGTTTCGACCGTAATGCTGCTTCACATTTTTATTTTCTCTTCTCTGTTGTTATCTATTAAAAATAATTTTGCTTCAACAACAGATTATTTATCAAGAATTCCGTTCATTATAATCATTTTACAGGCATTATTACCAATAATAATACCCGCTTTATTGGTTTTTCCATACTTAAATTTAATTATAAGAAGATTACACGATGCAAACTTTAGTGCCTGGTGGCTGTTGTTATATTTAATACCTCAAGTAGGTGCTATTATTATGATTATTTTTATGTGCCTTCCGGAAACGGAAGGAGAAAACAAATATTCTGTTGAAGAAGGTACAAAAAAGTTTGGTTTCGGTTCTCTTATAATTGTTTTAACATTTTTGATTTTATGTTCAGTAATGTTTCTTTTCGCAAAATATTTGAGTGACAGCCAGGAAGATGAAGGTAAATCCTTATTGGGAAAAGTAGGACAGGCACAAATTGAATATTTTGGAAAAAACAACAATTTCTTTTATACAGATAAAACCACCGGTAATGATACTCTTGGTATAGACATAAGCGATTCTATATTTTATGACGGATTCAGTTGCACAACTTTGAGCAAAAGAGACAAATATTTAGTTGATGATCCGAATGACAGAAATAAACATGTAAAACTTATAGTTTGGGAAAAAGCAAGCAAGAGAGATGACCGACTAGGCAGACAAGGATACATGTCTTTAATAATGAATGAAGACGGGACATCGACAACCGCCAGAACAAATTATTTTTACAAAGATGATGAAAAAGACAAACAATAAAGTATTATGCCAAAATATATTGAAATAAGCTGTAAAACCGCATGTAACAGAGTAAACAGTGATTTCTTACCTTTTAATTGGGATTTGAACATTTACAGAGGTTGCGAGCACAAATGCCAATACTGTTTTGCCGTATATTCTCATAAATATATGGAATCCGAAAACTTTTTTGATGAAATATATGTAAAGAAAAACATTGTGGAATGTTTTGAAAAGCAAATATCTTCGAAAAGATGGAAAAAATCCGTTATAAATATCGGCGGAGTCACCGACAGTTACCAACCTGCAGAAAAGCAATACAAAATAATGCCTGAAATTTTAAAGTTGTGCATAAAACATAAAGTTCCTATAAGTTTATCGACAAAATCCAAACTTATATTAAGAGATTTTGATTTGTTTGCCGAACTTGCGACACTTGTTCCCGTAAATATTACTTGTACTATTACGACGGTAAACGAAAATATAAGAAAACTTATAGAACCTAATGCCGCACCTGCAAAAGACAGATTTAACAATTTAAAAGAATTTTCAAAAACAAATGTTAATACCGGAATATTTATTATGCCGATAATTCCGGAACTTACAGACTCTTATAATAATTTAAGTATGTTGTATAAAACGGCAAAAGAAAACAATGTAAACTATGCGTTTCACTTACGCTAAAATGGTTTACTCCTTATTAGTCTTCCAGCATTTTTTGTATGGCTTCCTCCATCATGTCGGGCGTCACCATAGGCTCGAAGCGAAGGATGGTCTTGCCGTCTTTGGAGACCAAGAACTTGCCGAAGTTCCAACGGATAGCATCCCCTTGGTCAAAGCCCGTGCCCGTCTTTTGGTGAATCTGGTCGAGCTGGGCGGCAAACTCCTCGGTGCCTTCGGGATAGCCCTTGAAGGGTGCTTGTTCCTTGAGGTAGGTATAGAGCGGACTCTCTGCCTCACCGTTGACGTCAATCTTGTCGAACAGCGGGAAGGTGACCTTGTAGTTCAGCGAGCAGAAACTCTGGATCTCCTCGTTGGTGCCAGGCTCTTGTCCCAAGAACTGGTTGCAGGGGAAGCCCAAGATTTCCAAACCCTGGTCCTTGTACTTCTGATAAAGGGCTTCAAGGCCTTCGTACTGCGGGGTCAAGCCGCATTTGCTGGCCACATTGACGATGAGCAGCACCTTGCCTTTGTAGTTGGCCAACGACACATCGCTTCCGTCCATGTCTTTGACCGTGATGTCATAG
>CACWKJ010000139.1 GCA_902761395.1 uncultured Elusimicrobium sp.
AGTGAAATGGAAGAAAACGAATTTATAGAAATATTGAAAGGAACGGATATAGATTTTGTTACCGTAGTTATAAGAGATAATGATTTGGGTGTCCATGTTCTAAACAGAACAACAACAGTAAAGGAAAATTTAACGAAATTATCGGAAAATCTCCATAAGAACAACAAAAAAATAGTCTTGGAATACACTTTCAGATTTGTGGATGAATTCTTTAAATCTTTTGTAAGATCCATACAGGAAGATTGTACGGATATGAATTTAGACGGAATAAAACTCGATTTGGCTGATTGTCCTATAGAAGATATTCTTAAAACGATTGAAGATTTAAAGTCTATAATAACAAATCTTCCGGATTTAAATATTTCTATACAATTACCTAATGAAAAGAAAATAATTGAATATTTATCTTCATTTTCAGATGAAACAGAGATAAAAAAGGCTAAAGACAGATGGGAAACATTCATTCAACTCTTAGAAAGGTTAAATATTACAAAAACGGTATCAAGTAAAGAAGAACTTCTTTATGGCAAACACGATTTATCTTCAGAAACTAATGTAAATTATGAAATATCAATATACAAGGATCAGCAGGAATATGAACAGAAAATTTTCAGTTTAACCAATCAAAGAGAAAGAATGTTGGATAAAGATCCGGAACGTCTTTCACCGCAAATGAAAGCTTTAGTTGAATTGGGAGAAGAAAAATTTGCAGACCAAATAATTGATAACAGATTAGAAAATATTTTCCAAGAAGTTGTTGTTAACGATTCGATAGGCAAATTAATTCTTCCGGTTAATATGCTTTATGCCAAAAGATTAGAAAACAACGAAAATTCAAACGTTATACAGGCGGTATCCAACCTCATAAGATTATTTAAGGAATCTAAAGGTATGGCGGAAAGAAGAAAATTTGCTTATGAATACGGCTTGCAGCAGAAAGTAAATTTAACATCTGAAGAAGAACAGGAAATAGCTCAAATTTTAAGAGGAGAAAGTAAAGGTTCTGCCGGCAGTTATGTAAGAAAACATTACCCTTTTGTATTTAACTATTTTGTGGAATCAAGACAAACAAGAATAGAAATAAGTGACAGTTTCTTGTTTGGTATATACGAAGCAAACATTATAAGAAAATATAAAGAAGGACAATTCGGTAAAGTATTGGAATTTGTTCTTGATAAAAATCTTATTTATAACGATACTCAGGAAGCCGTAGATCAAAGACAAGATTTGTTTTATCGTGCTTTGGCACATATATCTTTATACAGAAATGTAACAAATATCGAAGATCTTTTCTCAATAGACGATAATGATTATGATTTTTATGAAGGGAAAAACTATAAGGAAAATTATTTGAATGCTCTTATAAGAGAAGTTAAAGGAAGAGACAGAATGAGCCATGTAATGATGGTTTTCGAAAAGGGCTTTCCTTTATTAACAAATATTGCGGTAGGATATCTGCCGAACAGAGAATCGACTTTATATGAAGCAAGAATATTGTTAAGAACTTTATCTATGGTATATACAATGCAGGAAATCGAACCTGTATTACCTGACCTTACCGAGGAAGAATTGCAGGTTGATGATATGTTCATTAATGAAAATGCAAGCACTTATATTAATGAAATCCTGGCCAGCGCTTAATGTCATTGCGAGGGACAAAGTCCCGTGGCAATCCATAGTCGTGTCATTGCGGACATGATCCGCAATCTATCTAATATAGATAACCTTTTTTGTCAGTCGTGGTTGTTAAAGACCTTAAGATTTTGTGTTTCCTTTTTCTTGGCTTTCAAAGAGTTTTCAGGCTTTTGCTTAGAATGAAGCATTTGCCGACTGCGGTGTACATAAATGGAAGTGAAACGGATGGTACATAAAGGAGGCAAATGCGAAATTATAAGTAAAAATTTAAACTCGTTTCGCTCAAATTGGAAATTTAATGTTATTTGATAACATTAAACTTTGAAACCCTGTCAATCAGAGAATTTCCGGCAACTTCCGAACCTATTTCCAAGTTGGATACGATAGTTTTGTTTATATAGTTTACGGTTTTTTCGTTCTTTTCCGTATAAGAAGTCACACCCCAAATACATTGTATAACATAAGGTTTATTGTCTTCCTGTCCTATATATAACATTATATGACCGGATAAATAAACAAATGATATTCCCGGAACCGCATTTTCTATTATGGAAGCATTTTTTACGGTATCATCATCTTTTTTGTTTAATTTCGTAACCTGGCCGCACTTTATCTTCTGAACGGATGTTTCCGGAAGTAAAATACCGAAACAATTAAATATTTGTCCCAAATATCCGGAACAATCTTGTTCTCCGTTTGCTCCGCCCCATCCGTAAGGGGAATTTAAGTGATTAAAAGCTAAATTAAGAGCATTTCTTTGAGTGTAAGGTACATAACCTATATTTGCTTCTTTGAAGTTTATATAACCTTTTTGAATCACTAAATTTCCTTCGGAATCCGATGAAGGAATATTTACACATATATACTTTGTTCCTTTTTTACCGGCATAAGGAAATTTTGTACCCATTCTTGCATATTCCAAAAATTTTGTTCTTTCTTTATCGGTAAAAACATCAGCCTTATCTTCCGTAATTACCACGGGCTTTTTCATCTCTATCCACTTATTAAAAGTTTTTCTGTCGGTAAAAGCTACACTTTCCGTTTGTATCCAACCTTCTTCCGTGGGAGTTGCAACATAACACCACTCTTTATCTTTTGTTTGACATAACACCAAAACAGGTGTTCCCAAATCTATACTTTCTTCTTGTAATCTATCTATATCTTTAGAGTTTTTACTTGATATTATTTTTTGTGATGTCGGTAAAAGCCTTACATCATTATATTTTGTAGTTAAGGCAAACCTTACTTTCACCGTATCATCTTCGGGAAGATCTATTTTATCATCCAAAGTAATAAAGAAATCCGGAAACAAATGTTCTCCGTATTCGTTAAGATAATTCTTTTTTGATATAAAGGAAGATGTTTGTTTAAATGTTTTTTCCAGCCTTTCTTTGGATATGGTATCCGGATATCCTTTCATATTTGAAATACCCAAATGTAAATCAAAAATATCTTTGTTTAATTGTGCTATTTGTTTCTTGTCTAATATTATCTTATCCGGTTCGGCAATTTTGGATATCCAATATCCTTCGGTTTTTAATTGCTTGGGAGTATTATCTTCAAATACAACTTTATCTGAAGTTTTTCTGTATATCAATGAAACGGGATTTTTTATATCAACATTTTTCTTTGATATTTTTACATCGGTATAATTTATACCAGTTTCTTTTATTTTTACTTTTTTGCCTTTTGCAAAAGAAACATTTACGGCACAAAACAATACCAATATTATTACAATAAATTTTTTACTCATAAAAATACTCCGTACAAACTTTAAATTATTGTTTTAATTATAATTTATAAATTATGAATTGTAAATTGCCTTT
>CACWKJ010000140.1 GCA_902761395.1 uncultured Elusimicrobium sp.
AAGATTTTTTACTTGTTTGTAAGAACCTAATTTAAATGTTTCAATAAAACAATCATTCAAATTATTACTAGGATCTGATATATATAACTCAATATTAATTTTTCTCTTGTTTACTGCTATATGACGATTATATCCTTCCATTTTTATTTTTTTCTTATAACCTGGACCTAAGTCGATAAGATGAGCATCTTGGGCAATTACTTCTTTTGTATCTTCAAAAACGAAATCACATTTAAGACCAAAAAATCGTTTTGTGTTTAAAATATTTTTCACAGTAAATGTTATAACAGGAGAGTCTGATTCATTAAAGTAAGTATTAACATCTGTTATGATTATTCCAAATTGTTTAAATTTTTCCTGCTTTTGTTTTTCTTTTTCTATTGACTCAATTTCATTTATTTTTTCTTTTGCTTTTTCAATTAAATTACTCATGGAAAAATTCTCAATAAGTTTGTTTAGAATTTCTTTAGCTTCTATATAATTTTTATTGTTAAATTGTTCTATTGCATTTTTCCAGTAAATTTCAGCTGTTTCCTTTAACTCATTATTTTCTTGTTCTAGCATTTGTATTTTTGCTTTTAATTTTTCATTTTCAGATTTAAGTTTGTTGATTTCATCATTATTGCAAGAAACAAAGAAAATAGCTAAAAATAAAAAAATTACTATTTTAATTTTTTTCATAATTTTTCTCCCTTGCCATTTTCAAATTTTAAAATGAAAGATTTTTGATGTATGAAATAAAAAACATTCAATATTAAGTTGTAAACTACTATATCATTATATCATATAAAAACTAATTTTTATTAAATGTATTTTATTCTCTATAGATTCCGTGTCGTAGCACGGAATGACAAGCAGTTGTTTTTTATGGAGTGTCGTTAAAGACCTTAAGATTTTGTGTTATAATGAAGAAACTCAGGAATGAAGTGTACTTGGATCCCGTAGGGGTGTACTCGATTTCCTGAGTTTCAATATTATAACCAAAATATTAAGGTCGTTATATATTTGTTAAAATTTGCAATTCTTAATTCTTTCTAGTGCTTCCTTAATTCTCGGAACCGGAACCGTCAATGCAAATCTGACATAACCTTCACCGCTTTTTCCCATCCCGTTACCCGGTGTACAAACTATTGCACATTCATCCAAAAGTTTTGCAACCACTTCGGAAGATTTATATCCTTTCGGAACTTTTGCCCAAACATAAAATGATGCTTTCGGCTTTGTTACGTTCCAACCGAGTGCATTTAATCCGTCGCACAAAGCATCTCTTCTTGCTTTATATATTGTTCTCATATCTTCCACGCATTCCTGAGAACTTGTTAATGCCGTAATTCCGGCTTCCTGTACCGCTTGAAAAACTCCGGAATCGTAATTATCTTTTACTTTTGCAATTGCTGCAACAATATCTTTGTTACCGCAAACCCAACCGAGTCTCCAACCTGTCATATTGTAAGTTTTTGATAACGAATGAAATTCCACACCGACTTCTTTTGCTCCTTCAAATTCCAAAAAGCTCATAGGTTTTTCGTTGTCGTCATAATAAATTTCGGAGTATGCATTATCGTAAGCAACTATAATGTTATACTTTTTGGCAAATTGTATAAGTTTAACATAAAACTCTTTAGGTGCAATTGCTGCCGTAGGGTTGTTAGGATAATTAACAAATATTATCTTTGCTTTTTTAGCAACATCTTCAGGAATTGCATCTAAATCGGGCAAAAAGCCGTTTTTTTCAAGCAAAGGCATAAAATAGGGTATACCATCGGTAAATATTGTTCCTGTGTTATAAACGGGATATCCGGGCTCTGGAATCAAAACTACATCCCCGGGGTTAACAAATGCCAAATGCATGTGACCTATGCCTTCTTTTGAACCTATTAAAGCACAAACTTCATTGCTTGGATCTAAATCTACGTTAAATCTTTTTTTATACCAACCTGCGACCGCTTTTCTGAAAGAAAGCATACCTGCACCGAACGGATACTGATGGTTTTGCGGTTTTGCAAGAGCAAGTTGTCCTGCCGTTACAATATGTTCGGGAGTAGGCATATCAGGATCACCGACACCCAACGATATTATATCTGCACCTCTGTCTATAGCTTCTTTTTTCTTTCTGTCTATTTCTATAAAAAGATACGGTGGCAATTTTTTTAATTTTTCACTCGTTTCTATCTTCATTTTTATTCCTCTTTCCGTCCAATCTTCCGTTCTTCCAATCTTCTAATCTTCAACTTTTACAGTTCCGGTAAATGCAACGACTGCCGGTCCTTCCAAATATACTTCAGAAATATTTTGTCCGTCTGTTTTGCAACTTACATAAAGATTATCTTTACCTCTTGTAATTACATGTACCGGTGATTTAACTTTATTTAACAAAACAGAAATTATAGACGATGCAGTTACTCCCGTTCCGCAAGCTAAAGTTTCACCTTCCACTCCTCTTTCATAAGTTCTTACAAGTATGGTGTTATCTTTATCCACTTTAACAAAATTTACATTTGTTCCTGCAGGTTCAAAATGTTTGTGAAACCTTATAATGTTTCCATACTTTTGAACACTTACTTTTTCTATATCGTCAACATAAACTACTGCATGAGGAACACCGGTGTTTAAAGAATGAACAGTCCAAACATTTCCTTCAACATCAATTTCTTCGTTAAGAGCCAAATCTTTTGGGTTATACAATGCAAGTTTTACAACAGTGTCACTTTTTATTTCTGCCGTAACTAAGCCTGCATCAGTTTCAAACTTCATGTTTTTGCCTGCAATACCTAACTTATAAGCAAACATTGCAATTGATCTTCCGCCGTTACCGCACATACTTGCAAAAGATCCGTCCGAATTATAATATCTCATTCTAAAATCGGCTTTTGAAGACTTTTCCAAAAGGATAAGTCCGTCTCCGCCTATAGAATATCTTCTGTCGCAAAGTTTTGCGGCAAGTTTTGAATGTATATTTTCAGAAACAATGTTTTCTCTGTTATCTATTAAAACGAAATCATTTCCTGCCGCAGTCAATTTGTAAAAATCTAATTTCATTTAATTTCCTTAAAGACTACATGTTTTTTGTTTTACAAAAAATCTAATATTAAAATAAAAAAAGAGTGCTAAAAAGATTTTTGTCTTTTTAGCACCCTTGCTAAAAGTTTGTTGCTGTATTGTTGTGCTTTAATTGTATAACAAAAAAATTTTTTTGTCAACTACAAAAATTATCGACGACAATTTTTAGTTTATAGTTTGTGGTTTATGGTTTAATGATAACAACGAGATCCCGCATCAAGTGCGGGATGACAACAAAAAGACAATATACAATGATATAAAATTAACGACAAAAAGCAGTTCAAGGCCTTAAGATTTTAGGTTAGAATGAAGAAACTCAGGAATGAAGTGTATATGGATCCCGTAAGGGCATACTCGATTTCCTGAGTTTCAATATTGTCGCTATAATTTTTTTAAATTTATACGTTAATAGTTTTCGACGCTTCGTATAAAAACTTGTGCATTTCAACTAATGCAAGAGTATCTTGCTCACAATATTTTAAAAGGTTTTGTTTTGTTTCTTTTACTTTTTCGTCGTCGTATAACCCCATAGCCATATATGCAAATGCAGACAACGCGACATCCCCTTCACCTATTTCCAATTCGTTATAATTCATTTGCGGTATCATTACAGGCAAAACTTTTTTTATTGATGTTCTGCCGTGAAACCTTTTATCATAATAATTTGTTCTGAGTATTTCTTCAAAATCTACAATTCTTTCTATTATTAATTCCAATTGTTCGGCAAGCTCGGGATAAAGCTCGGCAAGTTTATCTATTATTTGCTTTTCCGCGGAAGAATAAGTAATAATACTTCCCTGCGTTCCTAAAATTTCGATAAGTTTTTTTGCGATTTGTTTTCTGCAATCTTGTGTGTGGTCGGCAATATATTCAAAATGGTCAACAATATGTTCAACTTTATCGCATTTGTGTATTGAATATTGTGTTAAAACCTGAGTATGCGGAGCAATATTATTATATAAAGGATAAATTGTCATAACAGATTCAAAATCCAAATAATAACACGGAAAAACTATCTTTTCAAGTTCTGTTTTCAAATCCGGACTTACATATATTTTATCGTTAATAACACAATCTTTTACGACTTTTTGCATTTGTGTAAGTTCAATATCTTCCGGTAAATTTCTAATATCGTATATTTTATTTTCACATAACTTATTAAATACAAGTTGAGAAAGTCTC
>CACWKJ010000141.1 GCA_902761395.1 uncultured Elusimicrobium sp.
ACAAGCTATATTTGAAATGGTTTATCAAATAGCCATAGCTACCGAACAAGGTACTCTTACCGACGGAACGTTTGAAGGTTTAAAATTTTCAAAAGCCAATGTGACTGAAATTGCAACAAAAATATCTGACAAGTATGACGATTCCAAATTACCGGAAATAATAAAAAATGTAAAAGCCAACAATGCACCGGTTTTAAACGATAATACAATACCTCAGGGAATCGGACAACCGAAACAAGGAGAAAAAACTTACAGAGTTGTTATACGTAACTTCAATGACAGACAAGGGTTGGTAACTTATCAATATGTTCATGCCATTGATGAGAAAGCAGCAATAGAACAAGCCGTTCTTGCAATAATTAAAGCAAAAGAAAGAGGTGAAATAAGAGGCGGATATTACAATTACAGAGCTGTTAACAGAGAAAACAAAAACAATATTTTGGAAGCATTGGAAAAAGAAGGTGCTGTTACCACAGAAGAGATAAAATATAAAGGCCTCACAGCCGCTGAATCTTTTGGAAAAATAGCAGAATATGTAAAAAACAATATGCAGTCAATAAGAGATTTATTCTCCGAAGATAAAAATAAACCTACATCGGAGCAAAGAGGAACAAAATTTTCAAGAACATTGAATTTGGGAAAAGGACAATCTTTATTGTTTGATTTTTCAAAAACAAATATTGACGGTGATATGCTCAAACTGTTTGAAGAATTATTAGAAGAAGCAAACTTTAAACAAAAAAGAAATGCAATGCTTTCCGGTGAAACTTATAATCTTACGGAACAAAGATCTGTGCTGCACAGTGCTTTAAGAAACATTACTACAGATAAAAACGGTAAGTTGAAAGCAAAAGGGTCTATATATGTTAACGGAAAAGATGTTATGCCTAATGTGGTAAGAGTCTTAAATCAGATGAAAGATTTTTCCGATAAAGTCATTTCCCAAGCAGAAAAAGGAGAGATAACAGATGTTGTAAGTATCGGTATCGGCGGTTCCGATTTAGGTCCGAGAATGGCAACCGAAGCTTTATCGACATTTAAAAAAGGTCCTAATGTTCATTTCGTTTCAAATGTAGATCCTAATGATATATATTCGGTATTGGATTCATTAGAAAATCCGGAAACAACGTTGTTTATTATAGAATCAAAAACATTTACCACGGAAGAAACTATTGCCAATGCCACTATAGCAAAAGAATGGATAACAAGTAAGCTTGGAACAAGTCGTGATGTTATAGAAAAACATTTTGTTGCAGTATCTACAAACGAACAAAAGGTTTCTCAATTCGGCATAGATACAACAAATATGTTTGAGTTCTGGGATTGGGTAGGCGGAAGATTTTCTGTTTGGTCTGCAGTAGGCCTTCCTTTAATGTGCTCGGTTGGATTCGATAATTTTATAGAGTTTTTATCCGGTGCAAACGAAATAGATGAAAACTTTAAAAACGATGATATTACACAAAATATACCTGCTTTAATGGCAATACTCAATGTATTGGAAAGAAATTTCTTAGGCAGAAATGCATATGCAATATTGCCTTATAACAGATATCTGAAATTGTTTACTTCTCATATTCAACAAGTTTACATGGAAAGTTTGGGAAAATCAGTTGATATTGAGGGAAACAGAATAACAGACTATTCTACGGGTTCGGAAATTTACGGAACAGCAGGTACGGACGCTCAACATTCTTATTTACAGGAACATCATCAGGGAACAGATATTATTCCCGTAGATTTTATAGGATTTGCACAAACAAGCGATACAATAACAGACGAAACAATGCTGGAATCTCATAGAAGATTACTTGCCAATATGTTAGCACAGGCAAGTGCTATGGCTTTCGGAAGAACTTATGAAGAAACAGTGGCAAAATTGATGGAAGAAGGTTTGGATGAACAAGCTGCAAGAGAAGATGCAAAAGCCAAAATTTTCGACGGTAACAGACCTTCTACAACAATGATGTTTGATAAACTTACACCCAGAACATTGGGAGCATTGACGGCACTATATGAAGATATGGTTGCAACTTTGGGAATAATTTGGAATGTAAATGCTTTTGACCAAATGGGTGTTCAATTAGGAAAAGTAAATGCAAAAGAAACTTTCAAAGGTTTGAGCGGCAAAGAAATAGAAACAGACAGTTCAACGAAAGGACTTATGTCTTTCGTAACGGCAACAAATGCCGCAGCAGATGCTGCAAAAAAAGCAGCATCCGTTACATCCGGTGCGGAAGTAACCGCTACAGCAGCAACAAATATTGTTTCATCCGTAATAAAAGAGGATGAAACAGCTCCTCAACAAGAACAATCAAACTTACAAAGCTTAATTTCACAATTGAACGATTCGAAAAATGATACGGAATTAAAAGATGCAATAGAAAAAATGTTAAATGCAGGTTTTAAAGAACAATATATAGAGAAATTACTTTCTCAGTATCTTTCTTTAAGAAACGGAAATATTCCGCAAGACGTATATTCAAAAACAGAGCAAATAAAATTCGGAACTGCCGGTGTAAGAGGTATAATGGGTGAAGAAGTTGATTTCTTGGATATGGTAATAATAACACAAGCTATATCAAATGTTATATCTTCCATTGCAGCCAAACAAAATATCGACACGAAAGATATAAAGATTCTTGTCGGCGGTGATTCAAGATTTTTATCTAAACAGTTTGCCGAAATAGTTTCAAAAATACTTGCGGCAAACGGTATAAATGTTGTAATAAGCAGCGACGATATACCAAGCCCTACAATTTCTTATTATACCCGTGCAAACGGATTTACTTTGTCAATAAATATCACCGCAAGTCATAATCCGAAAGAGCATAACGGTTACAAAATAACATTGGGAGACGGGGGACAAGCAGGAACAGATGTCACAACAATGATTGAAAATGAAATAAAAAGTATTCAAGACAAACTTGTTGTTAATGCGGATCCCGGAATAAATATAGTAACCGATTCAGAACAAATAAGTTCTATAGATGTAAAAGATACATTCATAAAGGCTTTCGTAAAAATGATAACAGGTGTTTTCGGAATGAATGACAATACAAGTCTTAACCGATTCAAACAGAAAGCAAAAGAATGGACTGTAGTTGTAGATCCCAAAAACGGAGCTACAAAAAGATATTATGCCGAAATATTAAAACTTTTCGGATTTAACGTAATTATGATAAATGATACGGTTGATCCGACGTTCGGAGGACAAAAGCCGGAACCTTCTTTTGAGAACACAAAACAATTAAGAGAAAAAGTAAAATCAATAACCGAAGATAATCTTTTGGGTATATCCACCGATGTGGACGGAGACAGATTTGCAGTAGTAGATAAAGACGGAAACTTTGTAACGGCAAATGAAATAGGAACAATTCTATTGAATTTCAGATTACAAACTTTATTCGATAATTTAATTTCGGAAATTACGGCACACACGTGCTTGACGATTTAGCAGCTAAATTAGTATCAGAATACTCCGATAAATTAAAAGGTTTCGATTTAGATCCTCAATTATTGAAACAATTTGAAAGTTGTGTTGATGTAAAGGAAGTAAATGTAGGTTTTAAATATTTTGCTCAAGCAAAACATGATGCCGAAGATAACGGAGATTTATTCTTGTTAGGTGTAGAATCTTCCGGAGGAATATCAATAGCGGAATGGATTTATGACAAGTGCGGATTCTTGGCAAACTTAATGTTATTATTTGTTCTCGTTGAAAACGGAAAACAACCCGATGACATTTTATCCGAAGTATATTCGGATATTTCTTATGCACCTCAAGGTATAGAAACAACCATTAAATTCAGAGAAATTGTTGCAGAAGACAGTGAATTTGATACACCGGGAAAAATAAGTGCGGAAGCAAAAAAGAGACAGGAAAAATTAATGTCCACCATAACACAACTAAAAGGGCAAGAAAAATTTTCCGGCATTAAACATCTGTTTGCGCATATAGATAAAGATTTGGTAATAAAAGAAATCAGAGATAACGACGGTATAAAAATAATATTCGAGAACGGTGCTTGGTTATTAATAAGACCTTCCGGAACAGAACCTATTGTAAGAATTTTTGATGAAACAAAAGGCAATAAAGAACTTTCCGACAAACTTGTTGCTTTTGTTACACAAAACGGCGGAGAAAACCTTATAGATGCCGTAGAAAACGCTCTTGGTGCAAAAACAACACCGTTTAAAGCAAACTTGGCATTATTTAAAACAATTATCGAAAACTCCGTTAAAGCTTTGCAAAGATTAACTTATTCTGTTTTGTTCAAGGATAATATGGAATATACAATTGTTGCGGATGCAACCGATTTGGCAAGAATAGAAAAAGCAAACGAGCTTTCCAACCGGGGAA
>CACWKJ010000142.1 GCA_902761395.1 uncultured Elusimicrobium sp.
AAACCTAAAGTTCAAGGTGCAACACCTTACTTATCAAGTGATTTAAACAAAATCTTAACCGTTTCGGAAAAGATAGCTAAAGATTTGAAAGATGAGTATGTTTCCACAGAACACATATTTCTTTCCATTATAAGTTTTCCGGATTTGCAGGTAACAAAGGTTTTGAATAAGTACGGAATAACTCAAAATAAAGTTTTGAATGCTTTGGTGGAAATAAGAGGTTCCAACAGAGTTACCGATCAAAATCCGGAAGATAAGTATCAGGCTTTGGAAAAGTACGGTAAAGATTTAACCGCACTTGCCAAAAAAGGGAAACTTGACCCTGTTATAGGCAGAGATGAAGAAATAAGAAGAAGTATTCAGGTATTGTCCAGAAGAACAAAAAATAATCCTGTTTTGATAGGTGAACCGGGAGTAGGTAAAACCGCTATTGTTGAAGGTCTTGCACAAAGAATAGTTTCCGGTGATGTTCCCGAAACATTAAAAGATAAAAAAGTTATAGAACTCGATTTGGGTTCTTTAATTGCAGGCGCAAAATTCAGAGGCGAATTTGAAGACAGATTAAAAGCCGTTTTAAAGGAAATCCAGGCGGCACAAGGTAAAATAATACTTTTTATAGATGAAATTCATACTATTGTAGGTGCCGGTGCAACAGAAGGTGCTATGGATGCAGGCAATATGTTAAAACCGTTACTTGCAAGAGGCGAACTGAAACTTATAGGTGCAACAACACTTGATGAATACAGAAAATATATAGAAAAAGATAAAGCGTTGGAAAGAAGATTTCAAACCGTTTATACAGGTGAACCTTCAGTGGAAGATACCATTGCAATATTAAGAGGTATAAAAGAAAAATATGAAGTACATCACGGTGTAAAAATAAAAGATTCCGCATTGGTTGCCGCGGCAACATTAAGTTCAAGATATATTACCGACAGATTTTTGCCGGATAAGGCTATAGATTTGGTTGATGAAGCGGCAAGTAAGTTAAGAATGGAAATAGATTCTATGCCTGTAGAACTTGATACCGTGGAAAGAAAAATAAGGCAACTTGAAATAGAAAAACAGGCGGTAAAAAAAGATTCCGATCCTGCAGCAAAAGAAAGACTTGCCGCTATAGAATCTGAAATTGAAAAATTAAAAAATTCGTCCAACGAAATGAAAGTTCATTGGCAAAAAGAAAAAGAAACTATTTCGTCCATAAGAAAATTAAAACAGGAAATAGAACAATTAAAAACAGATGAACAAAAAGCCGAAAGAAGCGGTGATTTGAACCTTGTTGCAGAAATCAGGTACGGTAAAATTCCTAAAGCTCAAACGGAATTGGATAACGAAAACAAAAAACTTACAACACTTCAAAAAGATAAAAAGATGTTGAAAGAAGAAGTTGATGAAGACGATATAGCAACGGTAGTAGGTAAATGGACAGGTATTCCCGTATCTAAAATGATGGAAGGGGAAACACAAAAACTTCTTAAAATGGAAGAAAGATTGCACGAAAGAGTTATCGGCCAAAACGATGCCGTAGATGCTATTGCCAACGCCGTAAGAAGATCAAGATCCGGAATTTCCGATCCCAACAAACCTATGGGCTCGTTTATGTTTTTAGGTCCTACGGGTGTAGGTAAAACTGAACTTGCAAAAGCGCTTGCAGACTTTTTGTTCGATGATGAAAGAAATATTGTAAGAATTGATATGAGCGAATACATGGAAAAACATTCAGTATCAAAACTTATCGGCGCACCTCCGGGATATGTAGGTTTTGAAGACGGAGGTCAACTTACCGAAGCAGTCAGAAGAAGACCGTATTCCGTGGTATTGTTTGATGAAATAGAAAAAGCGCATCCGGATGTGTTCAACATAATGTTGCAATTGTTGGATGACGGAAGACTTACGGACAGTAAAGGCAGAACCGTAGACTTTAAAAATACCGTTATTATTATGACATCTAACGTCGGTTCACAATACATTCAAGACAGTATCAATTTCGATAAAGATAAAATCGGTTTTGATAAAGATAAAAAGAAAAAAGAACCTGTAAAAGAAAACTTTGATTACGAGCAGATAAAGAAAAAAATTGACAGTGAATTGCACTTACACTTTAAACCGGAATTTTTGAACAGAATAGATGAAATAATAATATTCAGAAGACTTGAAAAACAAGATATCGGTAAAATTATAGATATTCAATTAAAAACAATATTAAAAAGATTGGCAGATAAAAAAATATCTATTGAACTTACCAATAAAGCAAAAGATTTTCTTGCGGATAAAGGTTATGAACCTGCATTCGGTGCAAGACCTTTAAAAAGAGCACTGCAAACTTATTTGTTGAATCCGTTATCTACGGAACTTATTGCGGGAAATTTTACCGAAGGCGATAAAATTAAAGTGGAATTATCCAAAGATAAAAATGAGTTGAAATTCAGTAAATAATTATAGTGCCCTTAATATTTCGGTTACAATTTTGAAACACAGAATCTTGAGTCATTGATTCTGTGTTTCTTTATTATTTTTTATTATTATGTTAGAATGCATAATATATCAATAAATAGTAAGCAAAGAATATAAATTAAATTTTTAGGGAGAAACCATGAAACTGAAAAAATTGGCAGTAAAAATGTTTTCAATACTATTGTCGGTAATTTTGTTAAATACACAGTTTGTTTTTGCGGCAAGATATCAGGATGTTACAGAAGATCTTCGCTATAAAAACAGTTCTCTTGCCAGATTCGGTATTCCGGAAGCTGCTATTTGATTCTACGGCAGCTGCGGCGTTTCAGCTGAGCTGGCAGAAGATGCTGCCGGCCCTGTAAAGGAAGGATATGTCTTGCTGGTATATGCCAGCCTTGCCAGATATGGTTCTCCGAAGTCCACAACAATCCACCCGCCCAAATTCTCTCCTCTGTTTCTGAGTGCAGCATTCAAGACAGAAGCATGGCTGAAGGGATGACCGTAATAGAGCGGTCCGTTTGATGAAAGGAAATTGAGGCTGATCGCTCCGCCTGAGGTCTCTCTTGAGCTGACCGCCATACCGGAAGTAAAAGCCTGCCACTTTTCTTCATCGCTGTATCCGCTTCTGTCCTGCACATAAAGCGTATATGTTCCGTTATTGCAGGCAGCCACATGAAGAGCAGTGTTTTCCGCAGCGCTCTGATCATCCCATCTCAGCGAAATGCCGGAAGCCGCCCCAAGCCCTGCCGCATCCTCAAAGCTGCGCATTAAAACCAGCTTTCCGCGGCACTCTCCCAGGGTTGGAATCCTGTCGGAAAGAAACCAGTACTGCTCATCATGCATCACGTAGTCATACAGCAGCTGCTGCAGTGATGATACGCTTTCTTTTCCGTGCTGCTGAGAGATGGCAATAATCACTGTTTCTGTTGGATGTTTGCGAAGGAAAGAAAAACA
>CACWKJ010000143.1 GCA_902761395.1 uncultured Elusimicrobium sp.
GGAACAAATGTTCTGAAGCAAATCTGTCTTTAGACGATTATTCCGTGGCATTGGAAACGGAATTTTTGAGAATATGGTTAATGGGATATGTTTTTGAAAACAATAACATTTTAAAGAATTTTAATTCTTTGGAACAGGACGATTTGGTTAAAGAATTCAGAAATCTCGATAAAGGACAAATTGTTTCCGCAAAAGACAGACTTGTATCAAAACTTTCTTCAAATATAAATTTTGCAAAGCAGCAATATCCGAAAGAAGTTTCCGAACTTAAAAGATTATGCAAGCTGCAACGTATAAGAAAATCTTTAAGACAAATTATTCGTTCCATTCCGCAACTGTTTTTAGAGTTAAAGCCTTGTTTAATGATGAGTCCTTCAACGGTTGCACAGTTGTTGGATCCGAATATTTTTCATTTTGATGTAGTTATATTCGATGAAGCCAGTCAGTTAACCACGGAAGATTGTATAGGTTCCATAATAAGAGGTACAAAACTTGTCGTTGCCGGTGACACAAAACAGTTGCCTCCGACATCTTTTTTTAGAACAATAGTTGAAACGGATGAAGAAGAAATCGACGAAGAACAATCTCAGGAACCGGAAAGAGAAGATTTGGACAGTATTCTTGATGAATGCACCACATCCGGATTCCCGCAGTGTATGTTAAAGTGGCATTACAGAAGTAAACACGAACATTTAATTGCTTTTTCAAATAAACATTTATATCAGGATTTATATACTTTTCCCAATTGTATAGAAACATCCGATACTTTGGGTGTAAAATTTACTTATCATATGCCTACTGCGGCAACGAAAGAAGGAATGTGTTTGGAAGAAGCAAAAATAGTGGCAAAAGCCGTTATGCAACATGCAAAGAACCATCCCGACATGTCATTAGGTGTTGCAACATTAAATATAAAACAAAAAAGTTTAATTGAAAACGAAATCGAAAAGCTGAGAGAACAAGATCCTTCATGCGAAGAATTTTTCAATAACAGCGGACAAGAATATTTCTTCGTTAAAAATTTGGAATCCGTTCAAGGTGACGAAAGAGATGTTATTATGATAAGTGTAGGTTATTTCAAAAACAAAAACGGTGTTCTTTCGATGAATTTCGGTCCGATAAACCAGGACGGCGGAGAAAGAAGACTTAATGTATTGGTAACAAGATCAAGATACAAAATAGAAGTTTTCAGCGGAATAAAAGCTTCCGACTTTAATCTCGAAAAAACGAGCAGTACCGGTGTAAAACTTTTACAGGCATATTTGGATTTTGCAGAAAAGGGTGAAAGATCTTTAAATAATAAAGAAGGAAATTATTTCGAAAACAATGCTTTTGTTTCCCCTTTTGAAGAGTCGGTTTATAAATCTTTAACCGAAAAAGGTTATTCTGTATCCTCTCAGGTAGGTTGTTCAAACTATAAAATAGATTTAGCGGTAAGAGACAAAAACAATCCGAACAAATTTTTGGTAGGAATAGAATGTGACGGTCCGACTTATAATTCATGTGCAACAATCAGAGACAGAGACAGGTTAAGACAGGAAGTTTTGGAAAGATTAGGTTGGAAAATGTATAGAATTTGGTCAGCCGATTGGTTCAAAAATCCTAAAGAACAATTAGAGAAGCTTACTAAGTTTATTGACAGTGTAAAGAATTAAGATATTTTCCATGAATATAAAAAATTTTATTTTAGCTATATCGTTAATCACATTTGCCGTATTACCTGCAAATGCAGACCTTATATGGCCGTCTCTTTATATTGCAAAAGGAATGTTAAGCATTAAAGTAATTTTTTTAGGCTTAATTTTTGAATTGTTCTTCGTAAAATATTTTACAAAAGTCGGCTGGAAAAAAGCATCGGCAGTTACATTTTTGATGAATTTAATTACAACAGTACTCGGAATAATATTTATTCCCCTGTCCGGTTTAGGTTCGGAATTTGTTTTTGATTTTGTATTTCATGCTTACGACAAATTCGGTATAGGAACATTTCACTGGAGCCATTGGCTTGCAGCTTATTTACTTGTAATTTTTATAAACACTTTTATAGAAGGTTTGTTCATAAAATTAACACTAAAAATAAAGTTAATAAAAACATTTTGGTGGTTAATGACAGCTAATGCTATAAGTGTATTTGTATGCTTTTTGTTTTATATCACAAATTTATAATTGAAAATATTTATAAAACAAAAAAATTTATATTCTAAATTCATACAAATAAAAAAGGTTATAATATTTAATTAGAAAGGAACAGAGATATGAATAAAAAACATTGGTTAATATTAACAGCATTCTTTTTATTGGTAATAATCTTTTTCTCTTTAGTAATTATTAGTACAAGGTTAAATACTGGTAATAACGTTAGAGAAATAGTAAATGTAAGAAATAAAATTATATTTGTAGGAGATTCTCTTACACATAGATATAATCTGGATAAGTTTTATAGTTATGACGATACATTAATTATAAATAATGGTATAGGTGGTTATAAAACAGATGACATATTAAATATATTTCATAATCTAATTGAAATAGAACAAGCAAATAAAATGTTTTTGTTGATTGGGATTAATGATATTGGAAAAGGTCAAACGGAAGATTATATAGTTAATAACATTATTAAAATAATAGATAAAACCAAACAAAAATCTCCAAACACTAAAATATATGTTGAAAGTATTTATCCCGTTAATTCAAGTTTAAGATCTAATGATAAAAGTAGAAACAATGAAATTATTAAAGAAATAAATTCCAGAATTGAAGAATATTGTAAAAACAATAATATTACATATATAAACATTTTTAATACATTGGTTGATTCCGAAGGTAATTTAGATGCATCATATACGGAAGATGGATTACATTTAAATGATTATGCTTATTCATTAGTAACTCGTCAATTAAAACCATACGTAGAAGAATAAAGATGTTTAAAAAGTTTGTTTTATGTATAATAAGAAACAACATTTAGGAGAAAATTTATGGATAAAAATATTATTGCTATCGTAATTATTGCTGTATTAACACTTGTTTCTTGCCAAAACAGACAAACAAATATAGAAGAACAAAACAATAATTCTCCGACTACAGTAACTTCTACAAGTGATAATGTTTCCGCAACAGAAGAAATAGAAACAGAAACGACTTATTTCCCCGCCATTGAACGATACTTAGTAAAAGAGTGTGGCAGTAAATATCTCGAAGGACAATATTGCATTCCGTTTCAAACTGTTGTTGCCGTAGATGAACGAAATGATGAAGATATTTTGGTTTGGGGTGATTTTTGGGTATTTAATTATAATTTGGCGGGTGACACGCTTGAAACAGTATCCGGAGGAAGTCATCCGGGACTTATGCACATAAAACAAACCGATACCGGATTTGAAGTAACGGCATTTGACC
>CACWKJ010000144.1 GCA_902761395.1 uncultured Elusimicrobium sp.
ATCTACGGAAAGCTTGTTCAATTTTTTTGTTCTTGAGTAATCAAGAAGATCGGTTATAATTTTATTTGCCCTTAATACCTCAGATGATAACATGTTTACCATCTGTTTGGATTTGTTGTCACTGTAAGCACCCATTTTAGATAAGAAATAAGAAATGTTTTTTATCGCTGCTAAAGGGTTTCTTAATTCATGAGCAACAGAAGAAGCTAATCTACCTATAGTTGCAAATTTTTCGGATTTTATTAAATCCTGTTGTATGTTTTGAACTTTATCCAAAGTTTCTTCCAATTCCTGACTTCTTTGTTCAAATGCAACTTTAAGGTTTAATAATTCCTTCTTTTCTTTGTTTAACTCTCTTATATGTATTTCCATGTCACTTGCCATAAAGTTAAAAGATGTGGCAAGTTCTTTGAACTCATCGTTGGAATTTAAAGGAACTCTATATCCTAAATTTCCGGCCGCAATTTTTTTTGTTCCGAGCATCAATTCTCTTATAGGTTTTACTATTATTTTTACCAGGAAAAAAGACATTATTATTCCGGCAAAAACAACAACCAAAGTAATTATAATTATACTCTTGGTCATTTTTTCTATTTGGTAATTTATTCTTTCCAGCGTAATACCTACTCTTACGGCACCTATTATTATTTTTATTTCTTTTCTTGAAGCTTTTAATTGTATGGTAGGATTATAATCATATGATATTATGGGTACAACTATATCCAAAACTTCACCTATGTTTGGCAAAACATTAACTTCTCTTATTAATCTGTTTCTTTCTAATTCCGCTATTGTGTTGTTATCAATGGATGCAGCGGAAACAAAGTGAACTATATCTTCGTTTGAAATACATTCTCTGGATAAAAGAACACCGTTAACATCGTAAATAACGGAATAAATAACATCTTCTTCTTTTAAGTTGTTTTTTGTAAGATGCGCCAAAAATTCTTTGCTTGAAGTTGAAACACCGTATTCGCTTGATGTTGCCAACGAATTTGCCAAAATAATAGCTCTGTTTTCGGTGAAATCTTTTAATAATCTGGACTGTGCCGTAACAAAAAACCAGGTTAGTGCTATTGATGTAAAAATTATTATGGAAGAAATTATTAGTATAAATTTAACACTTAATCCGAAGTATATTCTTTTTCTCATAATTTCTAAAGGGTGGCAAGTTTAATTAAAAGCCGACGAAAGGACTTGAACCTTCGACCGATGGTTTACAAAACCATTGCTCTACCAACTGAGCTACGTCGGCACAAATATCTTATGTGGTAAAGGATACAAAAATATTAAATTTTTGTCAATTGAAAATTATATTTATGGCTTTAAAATTAAAAAAAATATACAATTGTTGTAAGAACTGTTGTATGTTTTTTGGAGTTTAGAATAATGAATTTTGTAAAAGAATTCTTTTTACAAACAGGAATACTTTTTTTCTTTTCAACCTTTTTGTTTGCTGATTTTACAATAGGTTTATATGATGTAAAAACTTCTACTGATATTGTAAATGCGAAAGAAGCAGGGTTTAATTGTGTTCAATCATACATTTCTTCTTGCGAAACAATAAATATTCTTGCCGAAGAAGCTAAAAAGAATAAAGTAAAATTGGTTGTTTATCCTGATAAGATAATGTACGATAAAAAATATGTAAAAAAAGTACAAAGTTATCCTATAAGGGCATGGTATCTGTTTGATGAACCGGATGTTTGCAATTTGGCCAAAGAAAAACTAATTTCAATGAATGAAAATACAAAAAAATCTTATCCTGACACAGATACAGTTTTCGTAATTGGGCAAGGTTTTACTGAAATTCCGTATTATGATGTAGCGGATATATTGATGGTGGATTGGTATCCTGTTCCTCATTTACCGTTGGAAAGTTTTGGGGAAAATGTTGCACTTGCCAAACAGGGGCTTGTTATGGCAGGCAAAGATACAAAAGAGCTTTGGGCTGTTGTTCAAATTTTTGATTGGAAGGAACATAAACAGTATAGAAAAGATACCGATAGAGTAGGTAGGTTTCCCAAAAAAGAAGAAATAAGGTTTATGTCATACGATGCAATTTTTAACGGAGCTACCGGTTTATTTTATTTTAATTATTATTCTAACAATAAACCATTACCGGAAGCTAAGCCTAAGGAATGGGCAAATGTTGTTGAAGTTATACAAGAAATGTCTTTTGTTGCCGAAATAATTGATAATGGTAAAAAAATAGAAAATCCTGTAGAAATAGAAGAACCTTTAAAAGCGAAGAGTTTTGAATATGGTGGGATAAAGTATACTTTTATCATTAATCCTACATCTCAAAGACAGACTTTACCGTCTTTGTTTTTTCAACCTCAATTTGATGTAATGTATGAGAAAACTACCAATTTAAGAAAGATGTTAAGAAAATCAAAAAACAATTTCCAACAATACAAAGTTTTTGCATTCAGATACGAGTGATTTTTGCTTGACAAAATATATATATTTTGATAAATTTTTCATCTATAAACACAAGTGAACGAAAGGATGGTGTATACATGTTAAGAAAACTTTCATTTCTTTTGATAATTTCTTTTATAGCTGTAACTTGCGCTACGGCTGATATATTGGTAAATGCCGGCGGAAAAGTGCAAAAATATCCGGATGGCAGCACATTAAATGTTGCGGCGGCAAAAACATTAGCTTTCAAATATTACGGGGTAAAACTGGTTGTTCCCAAAGGAGAAAAAATTTCTTTTAGATTTTCAGACAAAGAAGAAGGTAATGCAGTTTATTGTTCCGGCAATAGTTTCAAAAATATAAGAGTAGGTGATTCCGTGTTTTTTGCGGATAAAAAAACTTCTTTTGTTGTGTTCCCTGATGGAAAAGTAATTGTGGATGAGGGAAGTTTGGCAATAAAAGATAAGAAAGATAAAGTCGTTGTCGTAGAACATGGCGGCAGTTATACAATCAACATAGGAAAAACATTGAAAGATTCTTCTCCAAAAGAAAGTAAACCTTCTAAATCAAGTTATGAACAGATACAGAAAGATATGGTTTTAAGTCCTTCTGCACCGAGAAATTAGGAGTAATATGATGAAAAAAATAACATTACTAGCAACTTTAATGTTTTTTTCCGTTTCTGTTATATATGCAGATAAACCGTTAAAATTTATATTTTCGGAAGATATCGGATATGATGATAATATATATTTATCCTGTGAAGATGAAACTTCTTCTGCAATAAGTTCTACACAACTCTTTGCGGAGTATTTGATAAATATTCCCAATACTGGTTTGAAATTTGGCGCAAATGCAAATGTCGGGTATAATGCTTATTTGGAGTCACCGGCAAAAAATGATTATATGAATGCGGGAGCAGGGCTTAATATCGGTAACAGATTCTTTTCTTTGGAAGAAGAATTTTTATATACTGCGGATCCGGCAACATCGGAATTGACGGACAGAGCAAAAAGAATCAATAATTATGCATCATTAAAAATTAAGACGTCATCGGAAAAAATGTTTTCTATAGGTTTTTCGGCATCAGATATTTTAGATAAGTATATTGATGAACAATATGAAAGTTTAAACAGAAATCGTATAAATATCGGTGCTCAAGTATATTACAATTTATCTTCCAGAACATCTTTTTATATCGGTTATTTGTTCTCTAATATAAATTATGAAAATAACGAATATAATAATTCCATAGGTAACAGTTTTATTTTGGGAGTAAACGGAACTGTTGCTCAAAAGATAAAGGGCTCGGCTCAAATTTCTTACGATACGAGAAGTTATGACAAAGATGTGGAAGGACTTGAAAGTAATGCGGATATATTCGGTTACCTTCTTTCTCTAACGTATGAACCCACAAACAGAAGTTCCATTACATTAAGCGGGGAAAGAAAAATGGAAGAATCCGCTTTTACCGATAACAGATACTATATATCTACTGAAGTAGGTATACAATACAGCCAAAAAATAAGAAAAAAATGGGAAGCAGGTTTGTTTGTTTCTTATGAAAATATAGATTAAAAAAAAAAAATAGACGGTGTTAACAGATATGATGATTTAA
>CACWKJ010000145.1 GCA_902761395.1 uncultured Elusimicrobium sp.
ACCGGACATTTAAAAGCACAAATTCCGCAATTTATACATAAATCTCTGTTAATTTTTGCAAGGCCTATTCTTGTATGTTGTTTTTGCTCCAATGTAATCTTTTTTATTGCACCCGTAGGACAAGCTGAACTGCAAGCATTACAATCATACTTACAATAATTTTTCGAATAATCCATATAAATTACAGAATGATTAAAATCTCTCGGATGAATAACTTTGCTCGGGCACACTGCAACACATAACTGACAACTTGTACATTTTGAAGAAAATCTCGAATAATCACCTGCTCCCGGCGGCAATATTGCCCTTATTTTATCTTTCAAAAAATTTTTTCCCCTAATTATTGCACTGCCTACACCGGTTGCAATACCACCCAAGACAAAAACAGAACCTAAAATAAAATTTCTTCTGCTTTGGCTAAATGTTGCAGATTGTTTTTTATTCTCTGTTCCGAAACTTATTGCCTGTTTAGGACATACGGAAATACATTTTAAGCATCTTATACATAGTTCATTATTTATTTTTTTGTCTTTTAAATTTATACTTCCGGCAGGACAATTTCTAAAACATGCTCCGCATGTTATACATTTATCCGATATCGTTAATTTAAAAGGACTGCACTTGGCAAACAACCCCAAAATTGTTCCTACAGGGCAAATTGCAGTACAAAAAAATCTTCTTTTAAATAAGACCAATAAAATTAAAATTATAAAAGGTATTAAAGAAATTATTAAAACAGGTATTGTAAACTCATAATTTTGTGATTTTGTTATAAGGTTATATACAGGTGTAAAAATACTTGATGCTATTAACCCGAAATTTGTGTACGGGTCCAAAATTTTAAAACCTACCGCCCACCCGCAAAACAAAGCTCCGAATACAAATGCCGCTACGGTATATCTTGTTTTTGCCATATTCTTATAATTTTTACTGTTTTTAAAAGATAAAAAACCTATAAAATTTTGTAATATTCCTAACGGACAAATTAAAGAACAATAAAATCTTCCAAACAAAAAAGTAAAAAATATAGTTGCTAAAACAGATATTAAAACTGTTATTGAAAAAGAAGCAAACAAACTAGCAATACCGGGACCTAACTGTATGGCAAAAAATTTTGTAAAAAAAGAAAATGTTGCAGTAAATGCAAGAAATGAAATTATTAAAACTATTGCCGATAACGATAATCTTAACCGATATATTGTTTTATTCTTAGACATTATTATACCCTAATATAGTTTATAACTTATTGCTTCAATTCTTTGTATAAATCCGCTACATCTTTCAACAAGTTGGGAATATCAAGTTTCTGAGGACATTTTGTTTTACATATTCCGCAATTTATACATTTATCCGCTCTGTTTTCTTCTTTAATTGATTCGTAAGCCAAAGTAAATCTGTCTTTTCTGTCTGTTGCTTTATATTGATTATACATTAAGAAATTTTTCGGTATATCTATTCCTACGGGACATCCCGTACAATACTGACAATAAGTACAAGATATAGCTCCGGAAGAATTGTATACGGCAATTGCTTTTTCAAGAACGGATTGTTCTTTTTCAGTTAACGGTTTAAAATCTGTAAAGGTTTTAACGTTATCCGTAACGTGTTCCATTTCCGTCATACCGCTTAACACTACAAAAACATTAGGTAAACTTGCGGAATATCTTAAAGACCACGATGACGGTGAAACATCAGGATTTTCATTCTTTAATATATCAACGGCTTTTTCACTTAATGTTGATAATTGTCCGCCTTTCAAAGGATTCATCACAACAACAGGAAGACCTGCTTTTGTTGCAATTTCATATTGCCTTTTTGCATCTAGTGTCTTCCAATCTATAGGGTTAATGGGAAGTTGAACGAAATCCCATTTATATGTATTTACAACTTCTTCCAAAAGTTCGGGAGTATCGTGAATAGAAAAACCCAAATATTTTATTTTCCCTTCTTGCTTTTTCTCTAATAGTTGTTCATAAACGTTACATTCTTTTAAAGTTTTCCATTCATTTTTGTTTATATTGTGTGCCAAATAAAAATCAAAATAATCCGTTCGACATTTTTTCAATTGTTCTTCAAATGTA
The DNA here is from genome assembly GCA_902761395.1 of uncultured Elusimicrobium sp. GTDB lineage: Bacteria > Elusimicrobiota > Endomicrobiia > Endomicrobiales > Endomicrobiaceae > Ruminimicrobiellum. The sequence continues at coordinate 2,082 of CACWKJ010000145.1, forward strand.
GGTATAACTTCGGATTTATCTTTTAATATTCTTAACGGCATTTTGTCTGCCAAATAATAACTGTTTCTGGGATACTTTTTCATTACTTCACCAACGGCAAGTTCGGATTTTCCGCCATGATAAAACCATGCGGTATCGTAGTAATTTATACCGTGTTCCATGGCATAATCTACCATTTCTTGTGTTTTTTCTATATCGGGCTCACCATCTTTTTGAGGAAGCCTCATTGCACCGAAACCTATTACGGATATATCTAAATTTTTATATTTTTTTGTAGAAACTTTATCTATAAAATCTTTTGTTCGAATTGCAATATGGTTACAAGCAGATAATACCACCGCACCTATCGTTGTAAACAATGATGTTTTTAAAAATTCTCTTCTGTTCATTTCGTTCTCCTATTTAAAATTAGAAATTTTAAATTTTAACTAAGCAACTTTATCTGTCAAATTATTTATTTATCAAAACGGCAACTGCAAACTACTAACTATTTTTTCTTTGCAAAAATTTTGTAAGCTTTTTTGGGACTATTAACATTTAAAACTTTTTGTTCCATAGGACAAAGTCCGTCTTTTTTATTATTTTGGATATAATCTACAACTTCATTATAAGAATATTCCACTTTATATTTTTCAAAAACAGGTATAGCATCTTTGGCTATAATATTTGTGTGAACCTGCTTTATCTTCCCGTAAACCATAAGAAGAGCTGCAGCTTTACCTATAACTTTATCTACCGCTATGGCATTTTTTAAACCTTTCCTTTTTATTTGTATAAGTAAAGGTTGTATTCCATGTTCATCTTGAAAAGTAATTTGTCCTTTTTGATAAACCAACAAACTATGATCTTCCAATTTTAATGCAAGTTCTTCTATAGTAAAATCTCCGCACTTTTCATCTTCGGCAAAAGCACTACTAAACGGAACAGCTACAAAACACACCAGTAACAACAATGCTAAAATTTTTTTCATTTTATACTCCTATTTGTAAGGATTCCAAACATCTTTGGATTTATTCTTCAAAAGATCCGTATAATATTTCTTCTTTACTTGTAAAACTTTCATCTGTTCTTGTAACTGTTTTAAATGTTCTTTTAAATTTTTTTCCTGATCAAAAATTATTTTTGCTCTTTGCGGTATTGTTTTATTACCTTTTAAACATAAATCTATATATTTCTTTATATCGCTTATCGATAAGTTTGTTGCTCTTAAGCAGTGAACCGTTCTAATCCAGGATAAATCGTGTTCGGAAAACATTCTCGCATTACTTTGAGTTCTTGAAACAAACGGAATAAG
>CACWKJ010000146.1 GCA_902761395.1 uncultured Elusimicrobium sp.
GGTTTTTTCATGAGTTCCCCCAAATATACAAAACTCTCTAATGAGAATATAAAAACTATAATAAAAATATATTAAAAAGTCAATAAGTTTTTTATCTTGTACTATTAAAAAATATTTAAATTTTGTATAATATGTATTGGTGTGTTAACAAAATAACGCAAAAAAAAAGAACAAATATAAACTATGAGAAAAGAAACAGTTATATCTTTTTTAGTTTTTTGTGTATTGGTTATTGTAATAGTCATATCCATAAACTTAACATACAAAAATTACCAAATTTCCAAACAAATTTTTAACGGCAAAGTTCTGTGTTCAGAATTATTAAATACCAGCATAAAATACTACCGGGAAAACGGACATTATTTGGAAAACGACAAAGTGTCGGTAAATTACGAATATCCTTTTGATGCCAGAACAAACCCGTATTTTTCAACTTTTTCCACATATCCCATAGATGAAAATACTCAAGGAATTTCCGTTTTTGGAACAGTGAACAATAAAAACTATGAACTTAAAGTTATATTTAATAAAGATGATGATATAAAATCAATACGAAATATCAAAATCCAAACAATAAAAACAAAACCGGACAATTTACAAAACAAGAATTAATCAATTATTAATAAAAATATCACTTAAGATATTATAGATGTCGGTATTGTCTATAATATTTTTTTCGTTTATATATTTGTTAAACAAATTTGATTTTGCACCTATACTGTAACACCCGACCAACTCATTAACATTATACTTTGTTTTATAGTTTATATTTGTATCCGCTTTTATTATGGTTTTCTTATTAAAAAGGATATTGGGTCTCGGAAGATTCCCTTTAGGTAAATATGCATTAAATCTCAACATTCCTGCAGAATATGACGAAACAACAATTATAATACTGTTATCAAAAGACATATCGTTATATTTTGAATTTATTAAATCATAAATTTCTTTTATCGTTTCATTCAATTCATACATCGCACCTAACATTTTGTTATAATCATTCTCACAATTTGCTTTACTGACATCTGTAATTTCAACCAACATAAAAAAAGGTTTATTCTTTTTCAACAACAATCTTGTTGTATCGGAAACAACACTTGAAAATTTTGTATCAATGTTTCTATATACAAAACTTTCCAAAGTAAAATATTCTATCGGATACGGAACATAATAATTTTTTAATCTGACAAATATTTTTTTGTTTAATAAGTTGAAAACCTGCGGTTCATTTATTTCCGGATAATCCAAAACATAATAGCCGTTGGATGCTGCAACTTTATTCATTTCATAAATATCATTTTGTCCGACAATTATTTCCGGCTTTGTTTTCGATAATATTTCTTCGGCTATTTCGTTATAATTGTTTTTTGATTTATTGTGACTTAAAAATCCGGCAGCAACATAATTATAAAAATTATCAGTTGTTACAAGAGCAACATTGTACTCTTTTTTCTTATTTATTTTATCTATGATATTTTCTATAACTTTATCGGTTTTCGTATCATAACAAATAATATTGTTATAAACTTTTTTCCCCGTAGACATGGCACTTGCCGCAGCGGCATAGTCGGTGGAAACGGAATCTTTAAAATATCGTTCTGCCTGTTCCGATTTATAATAGGGATACGGCATTGTCCCGGCAAGATTAGTATCATACCCGTTTTCACTGTCAAAATTATTTTCCGAGTAAGTTCCTCTGTAAGAGTTTATACTCCATGTTGTCATAAACATTTGTACAGGAAAGGTATTCCATGTTAACTGTTTTCCTTGTCCGTAAAGGAAGTTACTTAATGCAATTTCGTTCGATACGGACATTCCGTCACAAACAACAAGAAAAACATATTTCGGTTTATCGGCATAAATGTTAAGAAAGAATAAAGAAATAAACAATAAAATTAATACAATTTTTTTCATTTTAATTTTCTTTCAAAATTAAATTTATTTACGGAACTCATATAAACGTTGTTATTGAATGCTCTGATTACTTGTGTTAAATAATTTATATTAGGTTCTATATACGATAAATCTATACCGAAAGATTTTACTCCGACACTTAATAAACTGTTTTTAAAACCAAGTAAATTTATCGGATATTTGGGAACAATTATATTTTCATTGTTATTTGAAAAAACTTTAAATTCGTCTTTATCTGATTTTATATTTTTGTTTCTGATTTCGGGAACAAATTCCATTTTAGAAGTTACTATTTCCGGAAAACCGGACAAGTACACAATTAAATTGTTTTTTAAAACTTTCGACAAATCTTTTATATTCTGTAAATCATCTTCCCAGGATGAACAAAATCCGTTTATTTTATATTCGGATAAAAATTCTGCAGCATAATTGTTTAATGTATACAGATATTGTCCTGCATACAACAAACTTTTTTTACCTTCAAACATATAAATCTGTGAAATATTATTTATGAAAAATTTATTGTATTTTTTATCTGTAACAAAATTTATAAAATTTTCATAAACCTTTATATCTTTTTCTTCTATATACGGCGGCAACTCAAAATATAAATCATTTATGTTCTTTTGAGAAAGAAAATTTTTTACGGATAAAATATTTTCTTTCGACAGTTTTATTACAGTTGCCGCTTTAACATTTTTTAACAACGGCATCCACTTAATATTGTTTATCCTTATAAACAAATTCGGCAACGAAATTTTATTGGAAAATTGAGCAGGTAAAAGTTTTAACGGTTTATTGTTCTTTGTTTTTGTATTTTCGTTGTTGCCGTTTCCAATCTTACAATCTTCCAATCCGCCAATCTTCTGTTGATGTCCGTCGGCAATTTTATATACTTCAAATCCGTTTTCCAAATATAAATCTTTATATTGAATTTTATAACAATCATTTTCTTTGTTTGAATTTTCTATTTTTAAAACAAAACTTTTATCTTTTTTATTATCAACTATCCTTATGGTATCACCTGTCAATAAATCGGCTTTTGTATTTAAAGAAAAAGTTGTATCTGTTTTGTTTTCAATAACACCTAAATACAATCCCAAATTTTTTGACTTGTTAGGTTCAAAAATATCAGTACTTTTGATGTTAAAATTGAAAGTTGTTTTTTGTCTTGCATAATCGAGAGACAAAATTTCTTTTGCATGTTTTAAATTTTGTTCATAATTTGTTTCATCACTATCAATCAACAATCTGTAAGCTCTAACGGTTTTACTTACATAGTCCGCAGATTTTAATCTCCCTTCTATTTTTAACGATGTTACTCCTGTTTCTTTTATTTGTTTAATGTAGTCTATCAACTGAAAATCTTTCGGAGATAAAAAATATCCTTTTTTACCGTCAACAGACCACAATCTTCTGCAAGGTTG
>CACWKJ010000147.1 GCA_902761395.1 uncultured Elusimicrobium sp.
TATTCAAATGATAAACTTTCAGGAGCTGAATTTTTTGGATATAAAAACAGTAAAGTATTAAAACCTACCGAACAAAAAAATATATATGATAGAAATATACAAAATTATTCTTTTTTAATAAAAAATAAACAAAAAATAAGCGAGTTGTTATTGAACAAATATACGAATATTAAAAGTTTGAATGATTATTTGATAAAAGATCAAATAAGTCTTTTAAAATTTTATAATGCGTATTTAAATAAAAAAGTATCATCAGAATTTTTCTATAAGAAGATTTTGGTTGAATTGTCGAAAAGAAAGATTCCTGCATTGAAATATGTAAATACAAAGTTATATATCGATGTTTTAAATGCAAGTAAGAATATAAATCAAAAATTAGCCGAAAGACAGCTTCAATCAGTTCTTGTCAATTTGAAAAATACGATAACCTATCAAGAGTATGTTAATCTTTTACAGGATTCTAAAAATTTGTCTGATATAAATGTAATTTTTGCATATTTATCCGAAAAGACAAAAAGTGTAGATAAGTTTACAAAATATCCGGATTTATTTAGATTGATAAATTTAAGAGAAATTTCTTCGTTGATAAATCCGCTTGAATTGGTGGAAGAAGAAAGAGAAATGATGGAAGATATTTTGTTGTCTTACAGCAAAACTACCGAGAATAAAGATGTCGTATTTATTAATTTGTTTTTTCAAATATATAAAAAATTACTATTGGCATCTATTTCTTCAAACGAATATAGTTATTATAAACAAAATTATGGCAGATTTGTAAATTTATATTCAAAATATGTACAGAATGATAATCTTTTTGATTTGTATAGATATTTAGTTGTTGCTGAAAATTTTAATGAATTAAATTTGGAAAGAAATATATCTTTTGTTGATAATCTTGTTTCAGGTAACAAAAACATTAACGAAGAAACCAACTATAGGGGAAAATTTTATAACATTAATAAAATATTATCAGGTCTTGATAAGACAAAAAATGTTAAAGTTATAATTTCCGGAGGATTTCATACCGAAGGTGTAAACGAACTGTTAAAGAAAAAAAATGTTTCTTATATTACACTTACTCCGAATGTTAAAGAAACGGATCTAATGTATGAACAAAATTATTTGGATAGTATCGTAGAGCAAGCACAAGTTGATACTAATGCCATATCGAAAAGACCATGGTTAGAACAAAAAGCTCCTATGATAGTTAACGATATAATGGTATCTTTAGATACTATCATAGAACATTTAAGCGACAAAAAAGATTTTAAAGAAATAGAAGATATAGTTAATGGTGCTATAAAAGCAACTTTACAAAATAATGCCAAAAAAGATGATGTTGAAGATTATTTCATAAGTTTTAATTTTAATTCAAATGACGAAGCAACAATAACTGTAGATGATAAAGAATATGTATTAACTTTTGAAAACGGAAAAATTGAAATAAAAAAAGATTCATCGACACCGACGACGTTGGCAAAAAATATTAAACTTTTGATAAAAAAAGCATTAGGTATTGATACGATAAAGTTGAAATTATCTGTTTCCGATCAAGATACTAAGCCGGAAGGAGATGGTATAGGTGTTGTAAACCAAATAGCTGCAAATTTATTGATGAATCAAAATATTTTGTTACCATGGTTTGCGAATAGAGTTATGAGAGCGATAATAGGTCTGGAACCTGCCGATGAAGTTACTTCAAGCAGAGAATATAAAGTACTTGAAAAAGTATTAAAAGAACAGTATGAAGATTTAGGAGAAGAGTATCCCGAAATAAATTCTGAAAACAATCCGATAAAAATAGGAAAAAGTCCTCTTCTTATCGGGGCACAACAAGACGGATATGGAAATGTAAAAGAGTATGCTTCGTTGTTTTATGTTGTATGGGGTACCAATAGTGTAGGTGCAAGTGTAGTAAAAGAAATTTTTATATCAAATACACTTTTTTCATATTTAAAAGATTTTTCGGAAAAAGAAGTAAGACAATTCTTTCAAACATTGATAACTCATGAAAGGCTTGAAATAATAGCTGTCAGCGGAGAAAGTAAAAGGTATAATTCTCATCATAAAGATTTTGCCAGAACTTCGGATGGCTTTCATAAATATATAAAAAAAGGTTCTGATTTTGCCGAATTTGTAAAAGAGCAGGGATATTCTACCGAAGTTGTTCAATCTCAAAGAAAATTATTGGAACAACTGGATGATATAATTGCAAAAGTCAATGAACAAAATTCCGAATATTCGGGAATTATATCTTTGGTATCAATGGGTGAAAATTCTTCTTATTCCGATAAGGATATTGCCAGATTTTTAGCGGTAAGGAGTGGAGAAAAAGAGACTATTTCTAAATCAAAAATTGAAATAGCGGATGAAATTTGCAAGAAACTTAAACAAGAATATGATATAGCTAACTCTACTTTCGATATTAAAAGTTTCGTGAAATTTGTTAATGATGAATATGCTTTTGTATACAAAAAGTCTAATGACTATATGCTTTTTAGTGAGCTTCCGGACTTGGTTAAAGAATTGCTGAAAAACAGATATGTAAGAGAATGGAGTAACTCCGAAGATGTTAGTTCAAGTCAAATAGACGATATTGTTTTTCCTACTTGTGAAGTTGATGAGGACGAACCTCTTTCTTTTGAACAGAAGGAAATTATTTATGGAAAAAACATATTTTTTGTAGAAGATATTATTTCAAGAAACAGTAAAACATACAACAGAATTTATAAAAAATTAACGGACAGCGAAGTAACGAAAGTACAACCCTTTGTGTTCTTTGATTTATCTAAAGAAGCGAAAGGTGAAAATATTATTACCGGAAACACATATGCTGAAATTGTCAAAGATCCTAAACTTTTATTTAATGTGATTTCAAAGACAAACGGTGAAGTAAAAAAATATATCTTTTATTGGTTGGTTAAATTGTCGAAAGATTCTAAAGGTATAAAAATTTTACAACAACTTGCAAAGCAAGATAATGAAATCGTAAGAAATTTGATAGTTAGAATGTTTGATATATTGAAAAACGGAGAAACAATTTTAAATGTAAAAAATACGGAAATTGTTGAGTTGATATTGCTTATGGGACTTGGTGAAAAAAAAGCAATTGATGATATAACACAGGAAGATTTAACAGGTTTATTGGAAAAGTATAACATAAAACTTAGTTTAGATTTGTCAAAACAGTTGACTGTAAAATATGATGATTGGAAAGATAACATTCCTTATTTAATAACATATGCCGCTATGTGCGGATACGATTATATAGATGCAAACGGTATCAACAATATTTACGAAAATATTGCCGGTAACGATA
>CACWKJ010000148.1 GCA_902761395.1 uncultured Elusimicrobium sp.
TTCGTGTGCAATTTTTGTGAAAAGATATCCTGCATCAGGAACACTATCAAAATTATCAACCGGAATAATTATCGTATTCATTTCAGCGCATGCACAAGCTGCAACCACGTCCACTTTTGTCCCGGACATAAGTACAATTTGAGTATCGGAATCAACTTCCACGCCAAAGGTTTCACTATACATTTCAAATGCTTGTTGAACTTGTTCCAAAACTTCCGGAGTATTTGAAAAATCTATTGATTGTTGACATTCCTGAACGGTGTCCGGAGTATATGCCATATTTGTGGTCTTCAAATAATCAAACAATTCTTGTGCTTGCTTTCCTACTTGTACATCACTATTTGAGAATATGGATTTATCAGTACTTTTTATTGATGTGTCAGTAAACATTGATGATATCAAATCGGTAGCCTTTGCCAAATAAGTTCCTGTTGTTCCGGTTACTTCAGGCATTACTACATTTGAAACTGTTTTTTGAACAGATGAAATTTTCATTTCTCCGGGATTCGTACTCTGCAACAAATTATCAGTACTTCTATAAGCTTGAGCCATATCCATATATTGACTATCTACCTCGGTATCACTATAACCCAATATATATAAACTTTGATCCACTAAGTTTTCTACTGTTCCCCTATCAACACCTAATGTTTGCAGTGCGGTATCTATAACTCCGGCATCATAATTCCCGGTTTCTAATTCTTCTTTGCTTATTAAACCACTGTTATATGCTTGATGTAATCCTATCGCCTCTAATGTCGCATCTATTATTGCATCTCTTGCTTCTCCACTACTCATGTTTTGAGCTGACTTTATTGCATCTTCATATATTCCTGCTAATACTTCCGTCCCTTTTCCCATCTCCTGTCTTGTTGATTCAACTAACTCACCGAAACTCATTTCTTGCCTTACATTGTTATCATTGCTTATCCATCTTGATAATGCATGTGCATACACAAATGCTTCCTGATATGCATTGAAAGTTTCTTGGCCGCCTTCTTTATCATATATTGCTGCCACCATACTCGGAACGGCTCTAAATACAACTTCTTCCCATACCGCTGCTTTCTCATTTAATTCACTATTTTGTTTTTTGTTAAATATGCTATAGGCAAAAACGTCTACAGGAAAAGATGTATTACTGAAATAAACATTTCCTTTGTAACTTACATCTTGTGTAAAATTATCTTTCGATACCGATGAAGCATCGACATAATTGGAAAGAATTGCGAATATATCCTCATTTATTTGTTCAAAGTTATCTCCTAACGGAATAAACATTGTTGCATTTGATTCAAGCGATCTGTTGTTTACCTCATACATATTTCCGATTGTTACGCTCGTTTCTCCATCACGTACGACAGCTACCAATCCATTATAAAATCTTGAATCCTCTTTATATCCACCGGTATCTTTAGGAAGTCTGTAAATATATCCTAATTTTGTTTCATATCCGGCTTCCGCATATACGGTCGGCAATGAATTTACCCCGGCTTCTTCAAGACGATTATAAAAATCCGTCATTGAATAAAAGCCGTGACAAGATGTAATTCCGACGCAAACATTTGATAAATCAACACCTTTTTCATGTAATTGTATAAATGCATCTGCTAATTCTTCCACAGAAATATATACATCTTCATCCACGGAAAATTCATTATTGTTACCATGCGCTTGTATATCTATAAATACTTTTTGATTCGTATTATCTACGGTGAGGTTTTCTATCGCACTCAAAAAATCCGTTTTTATTGTTTCACTATCTTGACCTTCTTCATATTTAAAAAATGTTCTTAAGTCTTCATTTTGTCCTATTTTATTTAACAACTCTACAAAACCTGTCGTACTAAATGCTTCATGAGGTTTACCTTCTCTGTCAATATCTCCGGATAACGATAAAACTATGGTATTTTCATCAATAACTACATTGGAAGAAACTTCATTTATATATTCATCATATGCGGTTGTTACAACTTCTATCATGGCATTTAAATCTTCGTCGGACATTTTGGAAGAATTTTCCAACCCATAATGTTTACAATATGAATTTATATATTCCGTAACAGCTACAGCCATCTGATATTTTGTTTCATCATCATAACCGAAAGATTGATCAAATGTATCATTTGTTACAACTTTAAAAAATGTTTCGTTTTCACCGAAATCGGTAAGAGCCGCAACAATATCAAACATAGAAACCTGACCTTGTTTCAAATAATCTTTATCATCCGCATATTGGGTAATAAAATCAAGTACTTCTTGTTCTTCCGATGTTAAATTAAAAGTAAATTCCAAACCATTTTCAGTTTCACTTATATTTCCTCTGTCATAATGTTTAAATAAATCCTGTCTGCCTTCCGTCTCCGCTTTTGCTCTGAATTCTTCATCCTTTGCAAACTCAAACTCCAAAATGACCCTATCTTTTGTATGATTATTTGAATCAAGCATTCCAAACAAACTTGATACACCGTCAACGCCCAATGTATCAAGTAGTGCTTTTCTTTGACTTTCATCATTACAAAATTCTTTAATATTTTGAGCACTGCGATCCGCACAATTAAACAGTAAATTTATTTCATCACGTTCTTTTACTTCTTTCAACAATGAATTGTACGTATCAAAATCTATATTTTTTGTAAATGCCGAAAACAAATCCGAAACATCCGAATTATTCTGATATACTTCGTACATTTTTTCCAATCCGTCAACACCCAACTCGTTAATCAAAGCATTACATTTTTCCGAATCTTCATCCAACTCATCGGTAAACATACCATAGTCAACATCATTACCGGTAATAAATTCATCCAAAGTTCCGTTATTAAATGCATTCATAAACTCATCTCTGTATTCTTCAAAAGAAAAATCGGGATTAAATGCCTTACCTACGACCAGCGTATATCCTCCATCCGTAACCGGTTCCTGTTTTTTAAACACATCCGGCACTTCATCCTGTTGGACAACAAGGAAACCTTGTCCTTCACGTCCTTCACCAGAAATCTCCGGTTTATTCGGTTCAACAGAGCCGTTCATAAATTCTTCGTATGTTACAGGTATCATATCAATATCTTCACTAACAACTTTTCCATTCTCATCTGTATAGCTTAGTGTGGCTTTTTGTTCGTATGCAATTTTTTCTTCTTCAAATGTTACTGCTGTCGTGGTCGTTATTCCTTGGCCGTTATCAGTAATACTTATACCTGTTTTGGTTATCTGATCCATTGATACATTATTTATTGCGTTGTTTATTACTTCTACCGCACTTTCTCCGTTATTATTATCCAAATTCTTATTTACTTGTGCCACAAATCCGCTATCC
>CACWKJ010000149.1 GCA_902761395.1 uncultured Elusimicrobium sp.
ATTTTATTATTCTGATTGGTCGGAACTTTCACAATATTTCGGCGATTTAATGCAGGCATTTATTTTAGGCGTAAGATACGATTGTGCTGTTCTTGCATATATAAACTCTTTAGTAACATTGTTGTTTATAATATTTTGGTTTATAGACAGTCAAAAACTTTTTGTAAAATTTGTTAAAAGTTTAAAGTATTATTACACAGTATTTTTCGGTTGTATTGTAACTTTGTTATGTATAGATTTCGGATTCTATTCTTATTTTCAAAATCACATGAACATTCTAATGTTCGGAGTTTTTGAAGATGATACGAAAGCCTTGTTTTCAACACTTGTCGAAAATTATCCCGTTGTTTGGGTAGGTATAGGTTTTATACTAATTTTTGTGTTTGTATATGTTTTAACAAAATTGATAGTAGAAAAAAAAGTTATAGGTTACTATATAGAAAAGACAAAAATTTATATAAAAATTATACTCGCACTTATTTTGTTATCCGTTAATTTTATAATGGCAAGAGGCTCGTTCGGCCTTTTCCCGCTCGGCGTGGATAATGCCGAAATATCTAAAAATACATTTATAAATAAAGTTGCAATAAACGGTATATACACTTTACAAGCTGCAATAGAAGCAAGATCAAAAGAAAAAGACAGAAATTACATCAGCGATATGGGATATTCACAAGATAACATGGCAAAAGCTTTTGCGGATTTTTTAAATGTTGATATTTCTTCCATAGATAACCAAAAACCCGAAAAATCTTTAATAAAAACAACAAAATATAATAAAGATATAGAAGAAACAAGACCTAATGTAATATTTATAATGATGGAAGCGTTGGGAACGGATTTAATGCATTATAATACTGAAAATTTTAATGTGTTGGGTGAATTTAAAAAACATTTGGATGAAGATATTGTTTTTTACAGATTCTTGCCTGCAAATATGGGTACAATCGGTTCTTTGGAATCCGCAATGACAAACATTGCAAGACTTCCGTTATCACAATTTTTGTGTCAATCGAAATATGCATACAACAAATATTTTTATACGGGACCAATGCCGTACAAAAACAGCGGATATGAAACAATATTTATGTATGGCGGAAATGCAGGTTGGAGAAACTGTACATCATATATGCCCAATGTAGGTTTTGATAAAGTTATCGGTGAAGGCTCTATGCCGAACGCATATGAACGAAATCAGTGGGGCGTTTATGATGAATATTTGTTTGATTTTATACTTAGAGTTTTGGATACGAACGATAACAGTAAGTTTATGTATATTATGACAACATCAAATCATCCTCCTTACTCTTTGCCAAGCAAATATAAACAGCCGTATCCGTTAGAAATAAACGAGCAATTGAAAAAAGATATTACAGGTGATAAAACTCTTTCGAAAATGAGATTTGCAACTTACCAGTATTCTTGTCAAAAAGTAGGTGAATTTTTAACAAAATTAAAGAATTCAAAGTTTGCCGATAACACAATTGTTGCAATAACCGGTGACCACAATTTTTGGAATACTTTCAGTTATCCGATAGAAAGAAAGTTGGATGAAATGAGTGTTCCTTTTTATTTATATATACCGAAAAAATTAAAACCAAATAAAAAAATTGATACGAACAATATAGTAGGTTCACATACAGATATTTTACCTACATTGTATAATGTATCTTTATCAAATACGAATTATTGGGCAACGGGAACAGATTTGTTGTCGGATAAAGCGGAACAAAACATTGCTTCAAATTGTTTAGGTTCCATAATGACAAAAGATAATTTTGTTATTTATGATTTTGCTTCCGGCAAAGAAAAATATTATACATGGAATAAAGAAAAGCCGAGAGAAATAGTTCCTGCGGAACAAAACGAGGAACACAAAAATATGGTTAAACATTATAAATCAAGTGTTGCTATTGCATATTATATGTTGCAAAGATCTGATAAGGAGATACAAAAATGAAAATTTTGGTTACGGGCGGTGCCGGTTTTATAGGTTCAAATATCGTTGATGCATTAATAGAAAAGAAACATAAGGTTGTAATTGTAGATAATCTTGCTACCGGGAACATAAAAAATGTGAACAAAAGTGCAAAATTTTATAAAGTTTCCGTATGTGACAAGAAAAAAATAGATGATATTTTTAAAAAGGAAAAAATAGATGTTGTTGTACATCATGCCGCACAGCTTGATGTAAGAAAATCCGTTGCGGATCCTTGTTTTGATGCGGATGTAAATATAAAAGGTACATTAAACATTTTGGAAGCATGTAAAAATACGAAAGTTAAAAAAATAATATTTGCCTCTTCAGGTGGAACAATTTACGGTGAATGCGGAACAAAAGCTCCCGATGAAAAAGCTTTTGCTAATCCGTTATCACCTTACGGAGTAGCAAAGCTTTCCGTAGAACATTATATAAAAGCATATAGTGCATTGTTCGGTTTAAAATATACGGTATTGAGATATGCAAATGTTTACGGGCCGAGACAAGATGCAAACGGTGAAGCAGGTGTTGTTGCCATATTTATAGGTAAAATGACGGCAAACAAAGAAGTGTTTATTTTCGGTGACGGTGAACAATTAAGAGATTACGTTTATGTTAAAGATGTTGTTTCGGCAAACATAAAATCTTTAACAAAAGGTAATAATGAAATTATAAATATAGGTACGAATAAGACAACTTCCGTAACAAAATTGGCACAAGAATTGTCTAAAATTATAGGTTATGAAAAAAAACCGGTATTTAAACCTAAAAGAAACGGAGAATTGTTTAAAAGTTTCTTAAATATTTCTAAAGCTAAAAAAGTTTTGGGATGGGAACCTAAAGTTAGTATTGTTGAAGGATTAAAAAATACTGTAGAATATTTTAAAAATACAAAATAAGTATAATAGGAGCAAAATTATGAGAAAACAATCTGTTTTAACTTTTATAGTTATGTTGGGCTTATCTTTTTATTGTGTAGGAAATGTGCAAGCAAGAGACAAATTTTCAAATGAACCTATGGTAGAAGAACAAACATTACAGGAATTATGTGAGTTCGCTTCTTTCAGCGAAGTAAAAGATGCAATTATTGCCGGTGAAAATGTAAATGGTCAAGATGCAGACGGAAGAACAGCTTTAATGGCAGCTTGTCAGGGAAATTCCAGTGTTGAAATGATGCAGTTGTTGTTATCTTACGGTGCAAAAGTAAATTTAACGGATAATGCGGGAAAAACCGCATTTATGTATGCCGCTCAATATGATACATATGAAAAAGTTTTCAGAGAACTTTTAAAAGCAGGTGCTCTTGTTAATGTAAAAGCAAACGAT
>CACWKJ010000150.1 GCA_902761395.1 uncultured Elusimicrobium sp.
CTTTGTACCGTCAACAGATTCTATTGTAACGGTTTCACCTTTTGCAATATCTTCTTTAGATACGGCAAGCCAAACTTCCCCTTCAATTTTTACTTTGCCCATAGAATTTACTTTTATTTCTTCTATGACAGGTGCATTTACACCTATTAAAGAATCTACATTCGTTTCTGTTTTTTGTTTTGCGATATATTTTCTAAACAATGGTCTTATAAGAAGTATAGATGCCAACGATACGGCACAAAAAACTACAAGTTCTGTTTGGAAGTTTGCACCAAGTAACGAAAAAAGCATTGCAAACAACGCACCGGTAGAAAAACATAAAAAGAAAAATACTCCGGTAGTCATAATTTCAAGTCCTAAGAAAACCAAAAACAAAATTAACCAAACGTACCAAGTCATTTGAACCTCCTTAAAAATTGCCGAAGGCAATTTCCCATTCTTCTATCCGTCTATATCTCTATTTTATGAGTTTAATTCTTTTTATGGGCCAATAGTTTACAAGTGCCTGGCCTTTCAAATATTTATCCGGTAACGGCCCCCAAAATCTTGCATCAAAAGAAGCGTCTCTGTTGTCGCCCAAAACCATATAATGACCTTCCGGAACAATAACCGGCCCGAAATTATCTCTGACAAAAGCAACAGGTAATGTTGCAAATTCGCCCTGTTCCCAAGCTTTTTGATATTCTTCCATACTTTCGTACAAGTTGAAATTTCTGTAAATTTCGGAATCTTCGTAATTAACATAGTCTTCTTTCATTTCAACATCGTTTACATAAAGTACTTTATCTTTTATTTCTACTTTGTCGCCCGCAAGAGCAACACATCTTTTTATATAATCTTTCTTTACGTTTTCGGCTCTTTCAATAGGACTTAATGCAGGCGGCGGGCATCTGAAAATAACAACATCACCTTTTTTAACTTTCTTTATAGGCAACACTCTTTTACCGTCGGTAAAGGGAACTCTGAAACCATAAACACATTTTGCGGCAAACAAATGGTCGCCGATGAGCAATGTTTTTTCCATACTGCCCGTAGGTATTTTAAATGCCTGTATAAGAAAATACATTATTATTGATGCGATTATAAGTGCAGTCCATAATGTATCTACCCAAGAATAAACATCGGCAAAAACTTTGTTTGCTTTTTCCGTTTTAATATATTTTTTCTTTACAATTTGCATTATTATAGCAAGTACCAAAAATATACAACCTGCTATGAATAATTTTATTTCCATTTCCATTTGCTTTTCCAATTGATTAGATTAATACAAATGATACAAAAATTTTTTTAATTTGTGTAGTTTTTTTATCAATTACCGAAAAAAATGTGGCCACAAATTGTGACCACATCAAAAATATAAAAAAAGTAATTTGTGTTTTTTAAATTTTTTCTAAACTTATTCTTGATAAGTCGGTATCGACTTTTAACACTCTCACTTTTATTGTTTGTCCCACCGAAACTACATCGTGCGGATTAGATACAAACTTGTCGCTGAGTTTTGATATATGAACCAACCCGTCCTGGTGAACACCGATATCCACGAATGCTCCGAAATTGGTAACGTTTGTAACGGTACCGTCTAAAACCATATCTTCTTTTAAATCTTCTATGGAATTTATTTCGTCGCTAAATTCGGTCGAGACAAAAGTTTCTCTGGGGTCTACTCCCGGTTTTTTAAGTTCCGCAACAATATCATTTAATGTTAACATTCCGACGGTATCCGTAACATAATTTTTTAAATTTATTTTTGAAATTGCGGAAGTGTTTCCTATTAATTCTTCCGGTGTCATGGACAAATCTTGTGCCATTTTTTCTACTATCGGATAACTTTCGGGGTGGATTGCGGAATTATCCAACGGGTTATCACCGTCGACAATTCTTAAAAATCCGGCACATTGAGTAAATGTTTTTTCACCGAACATACTGACATTTAACAATTGTTTTTTGTTTGTAAACGAACCGTTTTTGGCTCTATATTGAACTATATTTTTTGCGGCAAGTCTGCCGATACCGGCAACATAACTTAAAAGTTCCGTCGATGCGGAGTTAAGATTTACACCCACATAGTTAACACAAGATTCTACTGTTTCATCAAGATTCTTTTTCAATTGTGTTTGGTTAACATCGTGTTGATATTGACCTACACCGATAGATTTAGGATCTATTTTTACAAGTTCCGCTAACGGATCCTGCAATCTTCTTGCAATACTTATTGCACCTCTGACGGTAACGTCCAAATCGGGAAATTCACTGACGGCTAAAGGTGATGCGGAATATACTGATGCACCCGCTTCGCTTACCACAACAGCTTTAGCTTTTAACTGATTTTTTTTCAATACGGCTTTTATAAAGTTAACTGTTTCTTTGGATGCCGTTCCGTTGCCTATTGCTATAAGTTCAACATTATATTTTTTAATAAAATTTACAACGATTTCCTGCGCTTCTTCCAATCTGCACATAGGTTCGTGCGGAAATATAGGTTTATATTCTTTATAGTTACCGTTTCTGTCTATTATTGCAACTTTACAACCGGTTCTAAAACCGGGATCCACGCCCATAATAACTTTCGGGCCTGCAGGTGATGCCAACAAAAGATTTTTTGCGTTTGTTGCAAAAACATTTATTGCTTCTTTGTCAGCCTCTTCCATTTTTGCCAAAAATATTTCTACTTGTAAAGAAGGATATAAGTGTCTGTCGAAAGCGGTTTTCATTGCTGTCCAAAGTTCGGGATAAAATAATGCCATATTTGTTTTAACTATTTTTGATGCTATTGTTTCTATTGCCTGTTCGCTGTCCACATCTATTTTCCAAGTTAAAATTCCTTCTTTTGCTCCCCTTCTTATAGCAAGTATTCTGTGAGATACTATAGCTTTTATAGGTTCGGAATAATCGTAATACATTTCGAATTTCGTTTTTTGATCTTCAAGACCTTTTTTAACTTTGGATTTTAAAACACCGGTAGTAAGAATAAAATTTCTTATAAGGCCTCTGTATACTGCATTATCGGATATTTGTTCGGCAATGATATCTATTGCACCGGTTAAAGCATCTTTTACCGTTAATACACCTTTTTCTTTATTTAAAAATTTGGATACTATTTCATCTTTGTTTACGGTTTTTGATACCATAATATCTTGAGCAAGTATCATTTGTGCCAACGGTTCAAGACCTTTCTGTTTTGCGATTGTAGCTTTTGTTGTTCTTTTCGGTTTATAAGGTAAATATATATCTTCCAACTTTGTTTTTTCTCTGCAAAGTTCTATTTGCTTTTTA
>CACWKJ010000151.1 GCA_902761395.1 uncultured Elusimicrobium sp.
TGTAAATATGGACTATGTTTTTGAAGATGAACTTTCTACTCTTGAATCCATACAAAACAGAGTTGCCGAAACGGCATCCAAAAATTTCGATACAATAGTTGTTTCAAGCAAGCTGTCCGCAGAAACATTAAGAACTTTAATCGCAGAAGCACATAATAAAAATATTAGAGTAATACTTACACATGAAATTACAAACGACGAATTAAATTCCGATGTATCTTCGTTACTTGATAAAATGTCTTCTTCAAAATATATGCTCGATAAAAATGATTTTGTTGCGGCAGAAGGTGTAATTTTAAGATTTGAAAAAGTTGATACGAATAATTCCGTTGCTGTGCAAAATGTTGAAACAGCGGTAAACAATATTGAAAAAGGGTTGAATGTTTTGACCAGGTCAGGTTATATCGGTGTTCAACTTGATATTGAAAATAAATTTTCGGATTTTAAGTTTAGAAATGAAGATATAGTAAATGTTTCGTTATCGGATATGAACGATAAACAAACTTATTCCGAGGAGGCAACAGTATTATTTTATTTAGATAAAAATTCTGTTTCACCGGACAGTTTAACCCCGTCCGATATGGCAAACATGATGAAAAAGTTTGAAAAAGTGCAAACGGTTATAATTCCGGGATGGCTTGTGGATTTTGCCGAACATTCAAACGACGGTTTTAGCTTTAATCCCGTAAAATTTTTAAGAGCAAGGCTCGGTAACAGAAGCACTATAGCTTCAACTATAGCGGAAGCCTTGGAAAAAGGAAGACTGTCCGCTACGGAAAAAGGATATTATGTACAAGAAGAAAGTTTGGATGTTTTATACGGATTACTTTCTGCAGTAAGAAAAGGTGAAAATGTTGACGATAAATTAATAGAAGCAGTACTGAATATTTTCGTAAATTATAAGTCGTTGTCCGGTACAACAAGACAAATAAAACTTGCCGAAACACCTATACTAAAAGGGGAATTACTTGATGTTTTGGTTAATTATAAAAATGAGCAGAAAGGTAAAATAGTTTTAAAACAGTTTGGCGCTATAGTGCAAGGTATTCTTGAAACTTCCGAATTCAGAAAATATGTAAAGAAAAAATATTCCGATACGGACGATTTTGAAAACTATACTTTAGCATTGATTGAAGCAAGGTTGTTATGTCTTGAATCCGGAATAGAAGTAAAAGAAAATTACGGTGAAAACGAAGTTCCGTATATAGACGGTTTGGAAAAAGTTACCGGGACAAAAATTGACGGTTTGTCATCGGCCAACGACAGTGACAGACCTTTAAGAGAACATATAAATATTCTTTTTGAAATAGTAAATAATAATGAAACCGGTCCGCAGGATAAAGCATTAGCTTTGGCAGACTTGTTACAATTGTTTGCTATAGATGTTCAGGAAATTGATATTACGAAGATATTAACGAACAGTGATGAGGTAAAGAATATCAAAGCCATTCTTTCTGCTGCATAATACATAAATAAAACTACAATAGTGTTTTAAGTTGGTAGTACGGAAAAGTTTATAATTATAAATTTTTTATCAGTACTTAATACTAAAAACGTATTTAATAAAAAAACGAAGTGCTTTCACAGGGTTTTTTATGATATCCGGACATAATTGAAAAAAAACAAATTTATCTAACGAAAGTTTTTTCAGCAAAGTTCTGTATATTTTAGAATCTTTTCTTATTTCTTCTATAGGTGTTCCGCCATCTTTAATCCATTGGGTATAATATTTATACCATTCATCAAAATAATAATAATTCCAAAATTTTCTGTGCCCCAGAGAGTGTATTACTGCTGCTTTTTTTAGGGCTTTTGTTGACAATGATGCCGGTGTATTATATATCATTGACAGTTCGGTAGGTATAAGATTAAAATATTTTATTGCAAAATTTATAATTGCCATATCGGGAAGATATATTTGTTCAATAAGTTTTGCTGTTTTGGTATAACAAAAATCGGTTATTTCCTTAAAATTTACTCTCAATTTGTTTGTTAAAACAATAAATCCGGAATTAAAAGTATCTTTTTCTAAATTAATGTTTTCCAGCTCATTGTTTGCACAAACTTTAACATTTACTTTTTCTTTTGTTAAACCTATCCCGGAATTTTCTATTAAATCGAAAATATTTAACAGTTCTTGTTGAACAAGAATATCACTGTCAAGGTAAATAATTTTTTCATAAGTGTTAAGTAAATTAAAGCATTCATATCTTGCAAAACTCAAATAGGAAAATCTGTTTATGGTACTTGTTTCTTTTATCTTTAACGGGAAAGTATAATCAATAACTTTAACATTACCAATAGTTGCTAAAGTTTTTTTATCCGGATTTGAAGAATCCGTAAATACTATTATATCGGCTTTTTCATATAATAAAGGAGAATTATTTATTATAGATTTAATTGAAACATAAGCACAGAAAGTATATATGCTATTCATCGCAAATACTATTGCGATTTTTTTATTTTTGCCTGTCATTCAATTCCCCTACAAATATTCAATAACAACTTGCATCATTCTATTAAAAATCAACACATTTTACAATCTTTTGCAATTTACAATTTAATTTAACTTATGATACAATAAAATCACTATGAAAAAAATATTATTTTTATTGGCAGCATTTGTTGTTTTGGTTAGTTGTTTTGCAAAAAAAGGTGAACAACAACCTGCTTTTGTCGGTATGGCAAATCCGTGGACAGATTGCGGAACGGATTTTGAACAAGCGTCGCTTGTTGCAGGTTTTACGTTTCCGCTAAAACTTTCAACCTGTGCTGTTAGAGCAATGGATGGCATGATAGAAGTAAATTATCCGTTGGATGAAACAAGAACCGTTTGCGTAAGGAAAACCGATTCTGCAAAAATAGCCAACGATACAGGCGGAGAGTATAAAGGAGATATAAGCGGAGTATATATAGATTATCCTATAAAAAAAGAAATCCTGCTGAAAGGGTGCGTTCCTATACAAACCAGAGGAAGCAGAACGAAAATATATGTTATGAATATGGCCGCTTCAAACGGATATTATTCCGCATATTGTAAAGATGGTATGACAATAGAAGAAATTGAAGGAATATACGATATTATTGCAGAAGCCGAGATGTCAAAAATATTATAATTCCTAAATATTAAAATAATCGGCTAATTTCCATTCAAAAGCAAGTTTTACGCAAAGTTGAAGAAAAACCATCATAAGAGCTGCCTTTATTGCTGCTCCGAATCCGTCAACACGCAACAATTTTGTTATTTTTGCAAAAATGTATATTGC
>CACWKJ010000152.1 GCA_902761395.1 uncultured Elusimicrobium sp.
GATTACATTGGAGCAAAAACAACATACAAGAATAGGCCTTGCAAAAATTAACAGAGATTTATGTATAAATTGCGGAATTTGTGCTTTTAAATGTCCGGTGAAAGCGTTAAGTATAGAAGAAGATTCTAACGGAGACAGAGTATTAAAATATAATGCGGCCGTTTGTATCGGTTGCGGTGTTTGTCAGGTTTCTTGTCCTCACAAAGCAATAGAAATTGTCGGAATTGTTGAACAATCCAAAACTATATAAATATATGGTTTTTCTTTTGCCAGTTGCAGCTTGCGTCTGTCATTCCGCACTTGATGCGGAATCTCGTCGTTGTCATTTCCAATCTTTTAAAAACTTTTTACTTTTGTTGACAAAGTTTTTATAATATGTTATATTACTTACCGTTCGGTAGATAAAATTGATATTTTTTAGAGAATAAAATGAGAACAAAAATATTAAAAACAGCATTTAATTTAATGGGTAAAAAAGCGGTAAAAGATGTTTCTATGCAGGAAATTGCTGCTGCATGTAATATAACCAAACCGTCTTTATATTACTATTTTAAAAGCAAAGATGAAATTTGTTATACCATAGTCAGATATGTTTTGGATGACCAAAACAAAAAAATTAAGCAATATATAGATCAAGATATGTCTTTAGAAGACGTTTTAACGGATATTTTTCAAAAAACATATAATGCAAAGACAAAAAAATCACTGGAGTTTTTTTTGCATATGATAGATTATATTAAAGGGGTTCCTGCTCTTGAAAAGCAGTTTAAACCTTTAAAGGAAGAAAACGAAAAAAATGCCAAAGAAATTTTTAACAGAGCGGCAAAAAATAAAAATATATCGGAAAACAATGTAGATCTTGCTCACTATTTGTTTGAATCTTGTTTGTATCACATTGTATTTGCACCGATAAAAGATATAAATTTGCAACCTAAAGATATAGCAACATCAATTTTAAAGGCAATAGACTACAAAAATTGAAGAATAGAAGATTAGAGGAACGAAAGAAATGAAGAAAATATTGAGTTTGTTTTTAACATTGTTATTCAGTACAAATATTTTTGCTGCGGATTATTCTCATAACAATTCGATGAATGCAAAATTATTTGAAGAAATACAAAAAAAGAGCGGAACAAAAATAACAATAAAAGAAGCCGTTAAAATGGCGCTAAGAGACAGTTATCAGGTTTATACCGCAAATAAAATGAAAGAAATCAGTGATGAAGTTTACAGTCAAATGAAATCGTCATATTATCCGTATGTCGATTTTAATGCAAGTTATAACAGAGCATTGTTAAGAGCAAAAGTATTAAACCCTCAAGAAGATAAAATGGTGGAAGCTACGCCTGTAAATAACACATATACCGCACAGTTACAAGCCAACTGGGTTTTATGGACCGGCGGTAAAGTAAAAAACACCAAGGAATACGGAAGATTGCAAGCTGAAAGTGCTGAATATCAATTGAGAGATACGAAAACAGCCGTTGCCAAACAAGTTACTCAATTTTGTTATTTAATAATTTATGCTTCCGCACTTGTTCATGTTCAGGAAACATATTTGGACATTGCCAAGCAACATTTGGATGAAACAAAAGCAAGATACAAACAAGGATTATCAAGTAATTTGGATGTATTAACTCAGCAAGTAAGAGTAGATAATATTGTTCCGCAGGTTTTACAGGCGGAAAAGAATGTTGAACTTGCAACTTTACACTTGAGACAAATATTGGATAAAGATCCTGAAATGCCGATATATTTAACTTGGACGGAAGAAGATTTGGCTCTTCCGAGCACGAAAAATCTTCAACAATTATATAACATGGCTTACGAACAAAGACCTGAACTTATAGTATCAAAATTAGCTGCCGATATTGCCGAAGCTAATTATAAATTGGCAAAATCGGATCATTATCCTAATCTTTCCGCTTACGGAAATTACGGCTATAACGGTTCCACAATAGAAGGTCTTCCCGATGAAAATCACTACTATTGGGGAGCTAATATAGGATTACAGTTTAGTATGCCTATATTTCACGGGTATTCTGTTTCTTCTCAGGTAAAACAAAAAGAAATGTACTATGAAAGTGCAAAGGCAAGTTACGAAAATTTGAAGAAGAATATAAGAATACAGGTAAAAGAAGCATGGCTCAGCTTGGAAGAAGCAAAAAAAAGAATAGAATCTACAAGAGGTGTCGTGGAGAGAGCACAAGAAAATTTGAACTCAAAAATGTTGAGATATAGAAACGGATTAATAAGTCAGTTAGAGTTAAACGATGCAATATCGGATTTGAACGATTCGAATTTAACGTATGTTCAAGCCGTATATGATGCACATGTAGCTTTATCAAACTTAAATTATGCCGTAGGAATGGAGACAGAAGATTATGAATAATCAAGATTTAAATCAAGTACAAAAAGACACCTCAATGGGTGCAATTGTCGTATGGGGAATTATTTTATTGGTAGCGGCTTTTATTGTTTATCAGGTAGCATTTAAAAAAGATAATGCTGCAATTTTAGATACTGTTACAAAAGATGTTTTTGTCGTTAAAACAGAACAAGTTCAAAAAAGAGACTTAAAACATCAATTAATAACATCGGGTAACGTAAAAGCATTGGAAGAAGCAGTTTTGTATCCGAGAATTAACGGTAAATTACAGAGAAACGCGTTAAAAGAAGGAGACAGGGTTAGAAAAGATCAAACGGTATCTTTAATAGACAGAGATGAAGTCGGTGCAAAATATGAACCTGTAGTTGTTCCTTCGACATTATCGGGTGTTGTAGGTAGAATTTATCTCGATCCCGGAGAAAATGTTACAACACAAACACCTGTAGCATTGATAGTAAATCAGTCAGTATTAAGAATAAAAGTTGATGTTCCGGAAAGATATGTTAACGAAATTTATAAAGGTCAAAGAGCTCTTCTTTCAGTTGAAGCATATCCGGATAAAACTTTCGAAGCTAAACTTGATATTATAAGTCCTGTTGTAGATTCTTTAAGCAGAAGTGTTGCCGTAGAATTTAAAGCTGATAATTCTAAAGGATTATTTTTTGTCGTTATCTAAAAAAAGTATTTATGAAGATGCAGACGGTAAAAATTATGTTTTAGTTCCTTCCGAGGATAAGGCGACTGCCGTTAGAAAAGATATAGAAGTTAAATTTAAAAATAACAATAATTGGCAAATTGAAGGACTTGATGAAGGTGATGAAGTTTTGGAATTTGTTTACGGTATTAAAGACGGCAGTAAGATAGAGATACAACAGTAGGAGCTAAAATATGCAAGAAAATAAAACTGAAAAAAGACACAGCGGTTTTGCCGCATTTTTTATACACAGACCCGTATTTACAATAATGATAAGTGTTTCATTAATGTTTTTAGGGTTTATGGGTTACAGAAATATGGGTGTAAGTATGTACCCGAGTATGGATATTCCCGTTACACTTGTTCAAACCGTTTTACCGGGAGCAAGTCCGGAAGAAATTGAAACATCTATTTCAAAATATATTGAAGAAGGTGTTAACGAAATTGCCGGTGTTGATGAAATCCATTCATATAATTTGGAAAGTGTTTCAATTGTATTTGTTAAGTTTGATATGGATAAAAATGCCGATGTCGGTATTCAGGAAGTTAGAGATAAAATCGAACAGGTTAAATCTAATTTTCCGGATGGAACGGAATCTCCGGTAGTTTTAAAACTTGATATGGATGCGGCAGCTGTTTTAAACGTTGTTGTTACCGGTCAAAGAGATATTATAGAACTTACCGAACTTGCCAAGAAAAAAGTTAAAGAAGTTATAGAAAATACTTCAGGTGTAGGTTCCGTAAATATAGTAGGTGGCAGAGAAAGAGAAATACATGTTACAATAAATCCTTTAAAGCTTTATTCTTTACAAATTCCTATAACAAGCGTTACGGCGGCTCTTGCACAGCAAAATTTCGAAATTCCGGGCGGTAAAGTAGAACAAGAACACAATTCTTACAGCTTAAGAATTTTAGGTAGAATTCCTTCCGTAGACGAATTTAAAAATATATTCATTGCAACCAAAAACGGAGTTCCTATAAAACTTTCCGATGTTGCTGAAGTTGAAGACAGCGGAGAATATGAACAACAAAGTACATTGTTGGACGGACTTAGATGTGTAACTTTGGAAATAACAAAACAAAGCGGTTCAAATACATTGAAGGTTATTGATGGCGTTAAAGAAAAAATTAAGATGATAGAACAAACTCTTCCTTCGGATATGAAAATTACTATAATGTCCGATCAAAGCGGTTCTATCAGAGCTTCCGTTAATACCGTATTGGAACATCTTTTCTTGGGTGCATTTTTGGCCGGTATAATGGTTTTGGTATTCATGGGTTCTCTCAGATCTACATTTATAGCTTTCTTGGCTATACCTATATCTGTTGTAGGTTCTTTCCTTTTTATGAATATGAACGGCTTTACTTTAAACAGTATAACTTTGTTGGGCTTAACGGTTGCCGTGGGTATTGTTATTGATGATGCTATCGTTATGCTTGAAAATATTTACAGACATATGGAAAAATATAACAAAACACCGGAAGATGCGGCTGTTGACGGTGCAAAAGAAATTACATCTACGGTTATTGCAACAACGCTTGCAATTCTCGTTATATTTTTACCTTTGGCCTATATGGGCGGTATGGTTGGAAGAGTTTTAAGCAGTTACGGTTGGACAGTGGTTTTTGCCATTGCTCTTTCGGGTATAGTAGCCTTAACTTTAACTCCTATGCTTTGTGCAAAATTGTTAAAGAAAGCGGAAGGGGAAAGCAAAATAGATAACATTGTAAGCGGTATAAACGAATATTTGGTTAAATTATATATTCCTGTTTTAAATTGGGCTATTCATCATAAAATAATAATGGTAATCCTTGCATTTTTGTGTATAGTTGCAATTCTTCCTATGGTAAAAACTATGGGAGGTGAATTTTTTCCGGAAGAAGATTCCGGCAAAATTCAAGTTCAGGTTAAAGCTGAAGAAGGAACAAGTTATACGGATATAAGAGAAATTTTAGGACAGATTGAAACCGATGTAAGAAGACTTCCGTACATAAAAAGTATTTTAACTGTTGCAGGTAAAGGTGGAGACGGTTTAAGTTCTTTCTCAAGTTCCGCACCGACAAATAAAGGTTATTTGGAAGTTGAGCTCGAAGACAGAACAAACAGAAATAAAATAAGAACAAAAAAATATGCTCAAGTAATAAGAGAGATGATGAAAAAGTATACCGGTCTTACGACAGCGGTTTTTGTTAGAAGTGATGGCCCTTCCGGCGGAAACAAAGCTGTTCAGTTAAGTTTGTTGGGACCGGATCTTACAAAATTAATAGGTTATGCTAATGAAACAAAAGATATAATTTCGAAAGATAAAAGATTTATAGATGTTGATTTGTCCGTGGATTTGGCAAAACCCGAATACAGAGTTGTAATAAACAGAGATAAAGCTAATAATTTGGGTGTTAATGTTACGGCTGTTGCCGCAGCACTTAGAACAATGGTTGGTGGAGAAGATGATATTACCAAGTACAAAGAAGGTGATGAATTGTACGAGGTAAGAGTCAGAGTTGCCGAAACATACAGAAACACAAAAGAAGCAATTTCCGCACTTATGATACCGGCTGTTATTAACGGACAACAAACTGTTGTCAGACTTGACAGCATTGCAGAACTTGAAGAAGGTGTCGGCCCCAGCCAAATCAACAGAGCCGCAAGACAAAGAGAAGTAAGAATAGAAGCCAACTTAAACGGACTTGATACAAGAACAGCAACAAAAATAATGCAAGATACATTTAACTCTTTAAATCCTGATCCGGAATATACCGTTATGCAAAGCGGTATAGCAAAAGAAATGACGAAGATGTTTATAGCTTTCTTGTTAGCTTTTGTTTTGGCATTTATATTCAAATACATAATTCTTTGTTGCTTAATGGAAAAATTTACACATCCTGTAGCAATTATCGTAAGTTTGCCGTTGACGGTACCTTTTGCATTGTTTGCACTTATGGTAACGCACCAAACATTAAATATATTCAGTTTGCTCGGTATGTTCATGTTGGTCGGAGTTGTAAGTAAAAATGCTATTTTGCAGACGGATTATACGAACCAGTTAAGAGCAAGCATGATACCTATGTTGATATCTAACGGAGAAGGTGCGGATGTTAGAAGAGGTTTGGCTATAGTTATTGTCGGCGGACAGTTGTTATCGTTGTTGGTTACATTGCTTATGACACCTGTCACATACATTATTGTTGATTCTATCGGTGATTGGTTTAAGCATAAAGTTTCAGGAACGCCGATACCGGAAGATAAAGATAAAGAAGTTATCCTATCGGAAGTGCCGGATAAATATTAATAAATTGAAAAATTAACAAATAAAAAAACAGATGAGCTTGATAAAAACTCATCTGTTTTTTTTATCTTTGAATAATTTATTTTTTCTGTTCTGCGTTTTTGTTTGCTTGAGCTTGAGCTTTTTCTTTTACACTATCCGGAATATTTACTTTCGGAGTTTGTACTTTAGAAGTAACAGGAGGTCTTTTTATATTCGGAACAGGTGGTCTTTGCATGTTCGGAAGATTATTTGTTCTTGGAAGACTCTTTATCGCTTTCATTTGTGCGGGAGTGGGGATTCTGGGTAAGCTGCCGGGATTAAATGGTCTATTTATTGCAGAGCTCGATACTTTTACCAATGATTTACTGCCTGCATAATAACCTATAAAGAAACATACTAAAGAACAAATGATGACAACTAGTATGCCTTTTACACAACATTTTTTTGTCTTACACTCTTTTTGTGCTTGTTCTTCCATAAAAACTCCTTTAAGCTTATATACATTACATTTTTAATATTATAAAATTTGTTGTTTTAAAAATCAACCTTTTTATTAAATAAATTTTGTTGTTGATAAAAAATGGCACTTTTTGTAAAATATATGAAAAGAGATTTGCCCGATGGTGTAATTGGTAACACATCTGTCTCTGGAACAGAATAGTCCTGGTTCGAGCCCAGGTCGGGCAGTTTTTGCTCTAGTCTGT
>CACWKJ010000153.1 GCA_902761395.1 uncultured Elusimicrobium sp.
TTTTTATTTTAAAAAAATATATTTTTAGAATATAAGAGGAAAAGAAGATGACAAACTTAAAAAATCAAGAAGCATTAAAAGATTTAACAGAAAAGTTTAAATCTATGAAAGGTATGATAATGACCGAATATCACGGCCTTTCAGTTGAACAGATTTCCGATTTGAGAAATCAGTTAAGAAAAAGCGGTTGTGAATACTTGGTAGTAAAAAATACTTTAAGTAAAATAGCACTTAAAGAAATAGGTATGGAATCCGCAAACGAATATTTTGAAGGTCCTACAGCTATAGTCGTTGAAGCTGACGATCCTGTATCTCCTGCAAAAATCGTTTCGGAATTTGCAAAGAAGAATGAAAAATTAGTTATAAAAGCTGGTATTTTGGACGGTAAGGTAATAGCATTAAACGAAATAAAAGCTTTAGCTTCACTTCCTACAAAAGAAGTGCTTATCGGAAAAATGCTTGGCAGCATGAATGCACCTATTTCAAATTTCGTTGGTGTGCTTAGTGCAGTTACAAGAAACTTTGTTTGCGTATTAAATGCAATTAAAGAACAAAAAGAAAAAGCAGCATAATTAATAGTTGTAAATTAAAAAGAATTATAGTTAGTACTATAAAATAAAAAAATTAAAAAAATAAATGGGGGAGTAGTAAAATGGCATTAACAAAAGATCAATTAATCGAAGAAATTTCAGCTATGTCTGTATTAGAGATGGCAGATTTAGTAAAGGCTTTGGAAGAAAAATTTGGTGTTTCAGCAGCAGCTCCAGTAGCAGTAGCAGCAGCAGGTGCAGCAGCTCCGGCAGCAGCAGCTGGTGAAGAAAAATCCGAATTTAACGTTGTTTTATCAGCAGCAGGTGCAAACAAAATCGCTGTTATTAAAGTTGTTAGAGAAATAACAGGTTTAGGTTTGAAAGAAGCTAAAGACTTAGTTGACGGCGCACCAAAAACAGTTAAAGAAAATGTTGCTAAAGCAGACGCAGAAGAAATGAAGAAAAAATTAGCAGCAGCTGGTGCAACAGTAGAATTAAAGTAATTTTAGTTTGCTGAATTAGAACCAAAAAATATTGTAATTTTAATCTAAATACTTGACAAAAGATAATAATTAAGTATATAATAATTACTTAATTTTATCTTTTTGTCAAAATAAAAATATAGTGGGTTTATAACTAATGAAACAAGTTAATTTTGGAAAAATAAAGTCACCAATTGATCCACCTTTACTACTTGGTATGCAAAGAAATTCCTTTGCAGATTTTTTGCAAAGAAATGTACCACCTGAGAAGAGAAAAGCTCAAGGTCTTGAAGGTGCATTCAGAGATGTTTTCCCTATTAAAAATTCAGATGAAAGTTTGGAAGTTCAATATGTTTCCTATTCATTTGGGGAACCTAAATATTCGGTAACGGAATCTGTCGCAAGAGATGAGACCTATTCCGCTCCGTTAAAAATCAAATTAAGATTAGTTCAGAAAAAAGAAGACGGAAAAGAAAGAGAAATTTCCGAACAGGAAGTTTATTTTGGAGATATTCCGTTAATGACTGATACCGCAACGTTCGTTATAAACGGTGCGGAAAGAGTTGTTGTAAGTCAGATACATCGTTCTCCGGGAGTAATATTCGAAGAAGATGAAGAGAAAAAGGTTACAATATTCGGTAAACCTTTATATTTCGCAAGAATAATACCTTACAGAGGAGCATGGGTTGAATTTGAATTCGATCAAAATGGTCTTTTGTATGTTAGAATAGATAGAAAAAGAAAAATTTTGGCAACTACACTTTTAAGAGCAATAGGCTTTGAAAGTGATAGTGATATATTGAATCTTTTTAAAGAAACAAAAGAAGTTTCTTTAGACTTGGCTCCGTCGGCACTTGCAAACGAATGTTTAGCCGATGATATTTACGATCAGGCTACCGGTGAAGTTTTGTTTGATGCCGGAAAAGAATTGACCGAAACCGTTATCGAAAAGATGAAAGCTAAGGGTTTAAAATCCGTAACGGTTTTAAAAGATGCAACAATTCTTTTAACATTGAAAAAAGATTCCATTAAAACACAGAAAGAAGCTGTAAATCATATTTATAAAGTTTTAAAAACACAAGAGTTCATCGTGCAGGAAAGAGCACAAGGTTTCTTGGATGAATTGTTGTTTAAATCCGTTAGAAGATATGATTTTACAACAATCGGAAGATATAAAATTCTTAAAAAATTAGCACCTATATACGATTTCTATAAGAGAATAACCGAAGGATATCCTAAGGAAATAAGATTAGGTATTCCTGCAGACGGTAAAAGAACTGTTGCAAGAGAAGATATTGTTGCAACAATAAAATATCTTTTGATGATATATAACGGTGAAACCGAATTTGTTGAAGGCGGAAAGAGAATAAAATTAGGTTTGGACGATATAGATCATTTAGGTAACAGAAGAGTAAGATCTGTTGGAGAATTACTTGAAAACCAAGTAAGAATAGGTCTTGTTCAAATGGCAAGACTTACCAAGGAGTATATGAACAGCCAAGATAAATCTACAATTACTCCGAGATCTTTAATGAATATAACTCCTTTTGTTGCTCAAATAAGAAAGTTCTTCGGAACGTCGCAACTTTCTCAATTTATGGATCAAATCAATCCGTTATCAGAACTTACACATAAGAGAAGACTTTCTGCATTAGGCCCTGGAGGTCTTAACAGAAAGAGAGCAGGATTCGAAGTTAGAGATGTTCACTACACACATTATGGCCGTGTATGTCCTATCGAAACGCCTGAAGGTCCGAACATCGGTCTTATAACTTCGTTGTCTGCTTATGCTAAAGTTAATAAATACGGTTTGATAGAAACTCCGTATAAAAAAGTAGAAAACGGAAAAACAACCGATAAAATAGAATACATGACAGCAGATGCAGAAGATGATTTGTTTGTAGCACAGGCAAATACTCCTGTTGATGATAAAGGAAACTTCCTTACGGATTCCGTTCAGGGAAGACATTTAAACGACTTCTTGTTTAAAGCTCCTGAAAAAGTTGATTACATGGATATTTCACCTATGCAGGTTGTTTCTGTTTCCGCAGGTCTTATTCCTTTCTTGGAACATGATGATGCAAACAGAGCTTTGATGGGTTGTAACATGCAAAGACAGGGTGTTCCTTTGTTGGTAACGGAACAACCTTTGGTTTGTACCGGTGTAGAAGATAAAGTTGCAAAAGATTCCGGT
>CACWKJ010000154.1 GCA_902761395.1 uncultured Elusimicrobium sp.
TTCAATTATAGATACATTTATGGAAAGTTATGACTTTTCAGGTAAACAAGTTGTACCTTTTGCAACTTCCGGCGGTTCGGGAATGGGTGATTCCGGCAGTATTATGCAAAAGTTAGCACCGAAAGCAACAGTTGATAAAGGTAAAAGATTTTCTTCCGGAGTTTCCGAAAAAGATCTTAAAGATTGGGCATCAAAGTGGTTATAATAACATTTGTAATCCGATAGTTTCATAACTTAACAAAGTAAGGAGTATTTTTATGAACAGAAGACAATTTTTGAAGTTTGGTCTGTTTGCCGCAATAGGTACATTTGCTTTGAGTATATACAAAAAAGTTTCCGCAGAAACAAAAAATTCAACGGAAAAAGAACTTTCAAATACCACAGCAGACACAATTGCATGTACATATTGTCAGCAATGTGAAGGGTGTCCCTTAGGAATAGATATTCCGAAAAATTTCAATATATATAACCAATATAAAGCAGACAACAAAAAAGAAAATTTTATTTCCGCTTATGAAAGCATTAATGCAGATAACAGAGCCGATAAATGTGTAAGTTGCGGAATATGTAAATCCAAATGTCCGCAAAAACTTGATATTCCTGTATTACTAAAAGACGTTGCTGAATTATACAAAAAAGTAAAATAGTTTTATAAAGGAAAAATAATGAACGAATTTGAGGATAAAGTTGTAATAGTTACCGGCGGATCTTCCGGTATAGGCAAATGTATTGCCGAACAATTTTATAATCAAAAATCGAAAGTTATTATTATAGACAAAGCTGATTGCAACACTAAATGTGACTTTTTCTATAAAGGTGATATAACCGAAAAAGAAGTAATTGAAAACTTTATAAAACAGATCATAGAAAAA
This sequence comes from uncultured Elusimicrobium sp., assembly GCA_902761395.1. Lineage (GTDB taxonomy): Bacteria > Elusimicrobiota > Endomicrobiia > Endomicrobiales > Endomicrobiaceae > Ruminimicrobiellum. The sequence continues at coordinate 873 of CACWKJ010000154.1, forward strand.
TACAGCAAAATAGATTTCGTTATAAATAATGCCGGACTTTCAAAAGGCGGTTTGTTATCCTGCGATTATGAAAATTTTTTGTATGTCCAAAAGTTAAGTCTTGCCGCACCTTTTATGATAACAAAACTGTTGTTAAATAATTTTAATAATAATGCCGCAATAATAAATATTTCTTCTACAAGAGCATTTCAATCTCAACCGGATTGGGAAAGTTACGGTGCGGCAAAAGGCGGTATAGTTGCATTAACTCATGCAATGGCTATAACTTTAAAAGGTAAAGCAAGAGTAAACTGCATTTCACCCGGTTGGATAGATACACAAAATTCAACTTTTTCCAAAGAAGATAAAATGCAACATCCTGTCACAAAAGTCGGAGAACCTTCCGATATAGCAAATATGGTTTTATTTTTGTGTTCCGATAAAGCAAAATTTATTAACGGTCAAAATATAACTGTTGACGGCGGTATGAGTAAACTGATGATTTATCATAACGATTACGGTTGGCAATATAGTGAAGATTAACGGCAGGTAAAAATGTTCAGACCAATGAGAAGATTTAAACAACAATTAACACAAGAAGAATGTGTTGAAATATTAAATACAGAAGTCAGGGGTGTATTATCCGTATTGGGAGATGATGATTATCCTTACGGTATTCCGATAGACTTTTATTATAACCAACAGGAAAACAAAATATATTTTCACGGTGCCAAAGAAGGTCACAAAACAGATTCAATAAAAAAACACAACAAAGTTTCGTTTTGTGTTTACGATAAAGGATACAAAAAAGAAGGTCATTGGGCATTATATTTCAAAAGTGTTATAGTGTTCGGTAAAATAAAAATTGTTGAAGATTTTAATAAAGCGGTAGAAATTTGTCGCAACTTATCTTTAAAATTTACAAAAGATACTTCCGAAATTGATATAATGATAGAAAAGTATGCAAAGAATGTAATGTGTTTGGAAATGGATTGTGAACATATTACAGGCAAATCCGTAGCGGAAAAATAGTATGGAAGAAGAAACATTATTTGAAGATAACACCAACCAACCGTTGGCCTGGCGTTTAAGACCGAGAAATTTAGAAGAGTTTGTCGGTCAACAACATTTGGTCGGCGAAGGGAAAATATTAAGAAAACTTATAGAAAACGATAAGATTTCTTCAATTATATTTTGGGGTAATCCCGGAATAGGCAAAACTACTCTTGCAAGAATTATTGCCAACAAAACCAACTCAAAATTTATAGATTTTTCTGCCGTTACAAGCGGAATAAAAGATATTAAAGAAGTTATGGCTCAAGCCGAAAACAACAGAAAATTCGGTCAAAAAACCATAGTGTTTGTAGACGAAATTCATCGTTTCAACAAAGCACAACAAGATGCCTTTTTACCGTTTGTGGAAAAAGGCAGCATCATTTTAATAGGAGCCACAACAGAAAATCCATCATTTGAAATAAATTCCGCTCTTTTATCACGTTGCAAAGTTTTTGTTTTTAAACCGATAGAAACTAAAGATTTGGTAAAACTTTTACAAAGAGCGGTTACCGATGAAAGAGGGTTCGGTAAAGAAAAAGTTGTAATATCCGATGATATGCTTAACATTATTGCCGAATTTGCCAACGGTGATGCAAGAACCGCACTTTCAACTTTGGAAATGGTGGTTCTAAACGGTGATATGGATAAAAACGGCAAAATTACCGTTACAAAAGAAACATTGGAGCAATGCATTTCAAAAAAGAATTTGTTATACGATAAAAACGGTGAAGAACATTACAACATAATTTCGGCATTACACAAATCCATGCGAAATTCGGATCCTGATGCAGCGGTTTATTGGCTTGCAAGAATGTTGGAAGCGGGAGAAGATCCGTTATATATTGCCCGCAGAGTTACAAGGTTTGCAAGTGAAGATGTAGGACTTGCAGATCCCAGAGCATTGGAAATTGCAGTAGCCGCATACCACGCCTGCCACTTTATAGGTATGCCGGAATGCAGTGTACATTTAACAGAAGCCGTTGTTTATATGTCTTTGGCACCGAAATCCAACGCTATGGACACGGCATATCATCTTGCCGCAGAAGATGCAAGAAATCACCTTGCAGAACCTGTACCTTTAGTAATAAGAAATGCACCGACAAAGCTTATGAGAGAATTAAATTACGGTAAAGGTTATCAATATGCACACGACACAAAAGATAAACTTACAAATATGCAGTGTTTACCGGACTCTTTAAAAGATAAAACTTATTATCATCCTACGGAACAAGGTTTGGAGAGTAAATATAAAGAGCGTTTGAAACAAATAAAAGATTGGAAAAAAGCACATAAATAATT
>CACWKJ010000155.1 GCA_902761395.1 uncultured Elusimicrobium sp.
AAGCCATTCGTTTGAAAAATTTAAAGCCGTGCTCCAACTTGAAAAATCCTAACTGCCTAAGGTAACGGATTTTTCTTCAATCATGTTCGCACTAAAAAACTTTTTTAATTTATAGTTTTTTGCTCTAAATTTTTCAGGAAGCCCTGAATAAACAAGGACGCGAAATATTGAGAAGAGATTTTGTCTATAAAAAGGAGTGTTTTCGTAGGAATAGTTGGATAACTCTTTCAAGAAAATACGACGAATTTACAGGCAAAATATATCGCAAGGTTTTGTGTCGGTGTTTATTCAGTGTTTCCTAAACTCATAGACGGCTTTAATCATACTTGTAAACGAAAATTTTAAAAGACTATTTGGTAATTTCTAATAGTTGTTTAGAAATTGTAAATCGGTATAAAAATTTTTAGAGAAAATATGATAATTGTAATAACCGGAAACGGAAAGGGAAAAACAACATCTTCAATAGGTCAAATAGTTAGAGCTTTAGGTCATAACCAAAAAGTTTGTTTGGTTCAACTTTTTAAAGGTGAAGATTTTTACGGAGAACAAAAAATTTTGACTAAACTCGAAGGGTTGGATTTTTTTTCTTTTGCCGCAAAACATCCGTTTTGCTTTAGAAATATAACAAAAGAACAAACCATAGAAGAATGTAAAAAGGCAACAGATAAATTAAAAGAAATTATAAAGAATAATAAATACAATTTGATAGTATTGGAAGAATTTAATATTGCAATAAGAGATAACTTTATGGAAGAAGATTTGTTGATAGATATTATAAAACAATTGAATGAAAAATCTAATGTCGTTGTAACCGGAAGAGGAGCAAGTCAAAAACTTATAGATGTTGCCGATTTGGTAAGCGAAGTAAAAGAAATAAAACATCCTTATAATAAAGGAATTCCTGCACAAGAGGGAATAGAATTTTAAAGACAATGTATAATGTACAATTTACAATGTACAAAAAACAGCAAAAATGAAAAAAATTTTATTTTTATTACTGTTAATATTTTTGTTATCATCAAATACTTTTGCAAAGTACAACAGAATAATTTCTCTGGCACCGTCCGCTACGGAAAGTTTATATGAGTTGGGTATTGATGAAGAATTGGTCGCAAACACGGTTTATTGTTCCGACGGTAATTTTAAAAAAGAAAAAATCGGAACCGTAACGGAACCGAATATTGAAAAAATTGTTTCACTAAATCCTGATTTGATTGTAGCCACAAAAGAAGGGAACTATAAAACCGTTATTGATAAGTTGGTAAGATTAAAATTAACCATATATGTTATGGAACCATATTCAAATTTTGAAGATATTTGTATCAATTTTCAACAACTTGCCGACTACTTGGATAAATCGGATACGGCAAAAGAAATAATAAATAATGTAAAAGATGAAATTTTCGAATTAGACAATGAAACAAAAAATACGAACAAAGAAAAAATATTTTGGGAAGTCGGTGCAAATCCCATATTTACCGTAGGAAAACAAAGTTTTGTCAATGAATACAACAAATTTATAAACGGAACAAATGTTTTTGAAGATATAGATATGAGATATCCTAACATAAGTGTGGAATCTGTTATAGAAAAAAATCCCGATATAATTATGCTTGTTAATATGGGCGATGTAAGTGATCAGGAAATTGCCAAATGGAATAAATATAAAAACATAACAGCGGTAAAAAATAATAAAATTTATTTGTTGGAAGCAAACGATATTTTTACACCTACACCAAAAAGATTTTTGAATGGAATAAAAGTTTTAAGAAATAAAATTAGTAATTAGAAATTAGCAATGAGAAATTTAATAAAATTTATTTTACTGTTAGCATTATTACTGGTCACTTTTATAATTGCGATGATATCGGGAATAAGTGATATTTCCATCGTTGAAATGTTAAAATCTCTATTTTCGAATGGTGAGGGTAATACTTACACAATAATAAATCAAATAAGATTACCGAGAGTTATTCTTGCTATAGTTGCAGGTGCAGGCCTTGCTTGCAGCGGATGTGTTTTTCAGGGAGTGCTTAGAAATCCGTTAGCGGATCCGTTCACATTAGGTATTTCAGGTGGTGCGGCTTTCGGTGCATCTATAGGTTTTGCTTTCGGAATAACAAAACTTTCTTGGATATTTTTGCCGTTGTTGGGATTTTTAGGAGCATTGTTATCGGTAGGTTTAGTCTATATACTTAACATGAAAAAAGAATTTGATTCCAATACCATGATACTTTCCGGTGTGGTTACAAGTTATATTTTCTCTTCCGCGGTAATGTTGGTGTTTTCAATATCGTCTTCGGATCAGCTGTATTCGGCATTTATGTGGCTTATGGGTAATCTTGCTTTTTTTGATGAACGACTTTTACCTATGGTAATAATTTTAGTTATGGCAGGTGTTGTAATTTTGTGCTGCTTGGGTAATGTTATAAATATAATAAGTTTAGGTAACGAAAAATCTAATTCTTTGGGTATAAATACGGCAAGAACGGTAAAATATATTTTCTTATTAAGTTCGTTAATAACGGCATGTATTGTAAGTTGTTGCGGAGTTATAGGTTTTGTAGGTCTTATGATACCGCACATTACAAGAAAATTTGTGGGAAATAATAACAAAGTATTGATGCCGTTTTCCGCTGTCGTAGGAGCAATATTTTTGTTGATATGCGATACTGTAAGCAGAACGGTAATAGCTCCCGTGGAAATTCCGATAGGTGTAATAACAAGCATAATCGGCGGTTTGTTTTTTGTTTTCTTACTGTTAAGAAAAGCAGGTAAAATATCTATATGATAAAAATAGAAAATGTTTCATTATCTTATGATAAAAGAACGGTTCTTGAAGATATAACTTTGAACTTAAAAGAGAAATCTTTTATCGGAATTATCGGTAAAAACGGAACGGGGAAAAGTACATTATTGAAGTCTGTAGTCGGACTTTTAAAACCCGTAAAAGGAAATATTTTTGTTGATGATAAAAATGTTTATGATATGAAAAAAAATGTTTTGGCAAAGAAAATTTCTTTTATGCCTCAAACGATGCAGTTTGATTTTTCTTTTAATGTTAAAGATTTTATTATGTTCGGAAGATATCCTTACACAAATATGTTCAAGTTGGCAAGTGCAGAAGATTTTAAAATAGTTGAAGATGTAATGAAA
>CACWKJ010000156.1 GCA_902761395.1 uncultured Elusimicrobium sp.
ATAATAATACAAAAATTGAAAAAAGGTGCTTTTGTTGGAAGGAGTTGGGTCTCTTTCAAAAAGTATGCAATGCCGGTTGACACAGAAACAGAAGATAAACTTAGAGAAGATTTACAGGCAGATGGTGACAATGCAACAAAACAAGAATTTAAACAATATCAAGCCGATATTATTGCTCTCGAAAACTCCAGAGATGGCAAATCCGCTTTTGACAAATTATCGGATGAAGATAAAATAAAGAAGTTTATAGATTATAAACTTAGTATGACATCTTTAAATATGGGTGCTTTCTACGAAGATTGGAAATCCGTATTTTTACCTGAAGATGTAGCTAAGAGACTTACTGAAGAACAAAAACAAGTTGCTTTTGCGATGTATTGGAACAGAATAATAGATGACTACTATAATAACAACAAACTTTCACCGGAAGAATATGAAGCTTACAGATTTGAAATTTCGGAATATGGTTATCACGGGAACAAAGGTAAAGACGCAGGCGTAGCAGGTGCCGGCGTAGCGGTAGACCTTGAGGAAGGTTACAGACAACCTAACTTAGATGATATAAGTTTGAGTGCTCTCATACCTGCAAACGATGAAGCTGTTTCCACTACACTCAACGAGTTAAATAAAGATTCTGTTGATAACAAAACTTTGCTTACTCACTTAATGTCGCAATATGATGGTGAGTGGGCAAATATGCTCGGAAGATTGAAACCTGTCAAAGCTGAAGACGGTAAATATTATGCGAGAGATTTTAGAGGCAGAATAAGAGAATTAACGGAAGATGATTATGAAGTTTATAAAAGAATGACGGAAATGTTGGATGAGGATGGCAAGGTAATAGTCGGGAAAAAACTTTTAACGGAAGACGAAAAAGAATTGCCCGATTGTTGGATGAAAGAAGAGATTATAAGATGGGCAGAACCTAAATTGCAACCGTTGTCTCCTACACAAATCGGACTTGCAAACTTAAGAGACACTTTGGATTTCTTAGCGGAAATAGAGTTCGGTTATTTAAGAGCGGACGGTCAAGAATATGATGAGTATTTATTTGAACAAGCCGGTGGTTTGATAGAGGGTGTTGATTACGACGGTTATCAACAGCTATTGAAAAAGAGTATAGATAATACCATTACCGATTCCGAAAAAACATTATTGGAACAAATAGTAGCCGATTTACAAGTTGAAAAAGATCAATATGAAACATGGGCGAAGGAAGGAAAAGAAACAGAAAAAGTTAAACAATATAGAGAAAGAGGAGAAAAAGCTTGGAAAAAGAGAATGCACGATTTGGTTGACAGCAAGAATTGTTTCCAAGCAATAGTAGGTTATCAGCAGTTCGGTAAAATTTACAACGATGGTTTAGGCGCGAACGATCCCAGAGTTGTTGCTTTGTTTAGAAATTTAAAAGAATTCAGATTTTTGACAACTCCGGTTATCCACGGAAGAACACATTCTCTCAAAGAATATGCGCATCTTAAATATTTAGTAACTATTGACAGAGCTTCGGACTATGATAAAGCGTTAATTGCTGAAATGGAAAGAAACGGTCTTCCTAAAGCATGGAAAGATGAAATAGCAAAATACTCCGGTTATAAAGACAAGTATAAAGCTTTGTATTATGCTCATAAAGATCTTACGGTACAACTGGATACCAGAACCGAACCATATACGGTTGAAGAATATATCCAACTAAAGGTTAGAAATGACAAGAGTAAAGGTGATGATAAAGTAACGGCTGCTATAGAAGAGAAAATGCCTTTGTGGAAATCCACCGTACAATTAGTTTCGTTCAGAAGATTGGAAGCAGAAGATGTATCTTATGAAAAATACCAACAATTGTTAAAAGATAAAAAGGACGGAGTAATTAGTACTGCGGATGAATTCTTGCTTAAACAGATAATACTGGAGTTAGACAAAGAAAAGGCTAAATATAAGAGATGGGAAGAGGAAGGAAAAGAATCGGATAGAGTTGCACAATATAAGTCCAAAGGGGAGAGTTATTTATTCGAACAAAGCAGAGGATTGATTACCGTTATAGTATTTAAAGATGCTAAGGTTGATCGTATACAATATGGACAGTACCAGGAATGGTTAGAACAATATAATGAATTATTGGGTAAACAGACTGAGGGTACTATTACCGATTCGGAAATTGCTTACATGGAGGAACTTTATAATAAAATAGATACTCTTCAGAAAGCCATATTTACGGAGCAGACAAAATATGAAATGTACGGTCCGAAAATAGATGAATACGATAGTGCAACAACCGAAGAAGATAAAATTAAAGTCCTATTCACAACAAGTGATGCATTGGCGGACTTGGGTGTAAATTACGATACATATAAATCTTTATTGGAAAAAGATGCGGCAGATACTATTAGTACCGAAGACAAAGATTTGTTGGCTGCTGTAGAAAATGCAATAGCAATGGAAAAAGACTTATATAATATGTTGAGGGATAGAATAAAGGCCTTTAATGCTGCTTCCAGTAAAGAAGACAAAGTTAGGGCTATATTCGAACAAAGTGATGGTTTTAATATAAACTCTTTTGATGAAGGTGCTACATATGCCACACCATTTAACGGTATGTTTAACGGAGGTATTTACGGACAAGGAAAAGTAGATCATCACACATATCTCCAAAGTTATATTAGAAATAAATTCATATTGCAGATGGATATGAACCAGGGTATATATGCTCAAAGTGCATTGACTTTCTTTACGGCAATGCAACCTCTATTGCAAGATGAAGAAGTTTATAATGTATCTATGCAGGAAAATATACCTACAAAGAGATTGACACAGGTAGGTGCAAAAGGTGCTTTGGCAGAAGCCGGATTTAATGCTTCTCATCAAGATATGAACAATATGTGGCAACTCCACATGTATGGACATCCGAATATTTTGAGAGCAAGTTTCATACAGTCAATAACCGGTCAAAGTAAATCCGTAGTGAGCGAAGATGCTGCTGCCGGTAAGTTTGCAAAAACAAAAGGCGGAAAGACGGTTACCGTTTTGGGTACTTCGGTAGAAAAAACAAGAGAAGCCGGAGTTTCTCCTCATACGGGAATGGTAAACAAATTCTCTATGGGATCTGCGGAATTATTGCAGTCTCCTATGGAATATGAATATCAAAAAGCGGAAACATCCGCATTCGGAAGACTCGGAAGTATTTTTGCTACATCAATTGATTTCTTTGAAGGTCCGGGATTCTATCTTAAAGAAAGATTGGTTGTTCCTGTCGTTAAGTTGTTTATATTCGGAATATTATTCTTAGGATTGAGTCCTTTTGCATCGGTACCGATAGCATTCTTATTGGCAATATTCGGTGTTATTTTGTCTCAGAATGCCGGTCTTCCGGGGTTAGTAACGAAGTTTACTACTTATGAGCCGGGAGTTAATTATGATCACACGATTTTCGGACACGAGATACAATCTCCGGCTATTAATGAATTCTTGAATTTCTTCGTTTTAATAGGTGTATGGTTGAAAGGTTTGGTTGCAAACTTCAAGTTCTTTGTGACACAAATCCAAACTCATTGG
>CACWKJ010000157.1 GCA_902761395.1 uncultured Elusimicrobium sp.
GACAAAGCCGTTTTGTCATTCCGGACTTGATCCGGAATCTATTAAAATATATTTTTCTCTTTTGTCGTTGGTTGATTTTAAGGGATAAATCCGTTTCGCCAAAAATTCCAATTTGTAATTATTGACAATAACAATTCATATAAATATAATAACTATATACATAAACAATTGAAGTTAAGAAAAAAAATTATAAACGGAGGCAGTAATGAAAAAGTTTTTAGTAGCAATGTTGTTGGCAGTAGCAATGGTAGCACCTGCTTTTGCAGTAATGGAATTGGATATAAAAGCAGGATATATCGTTGAACCTACAGTTACGGTAACACAACCCGGTGAAATAAAATGTACTTATTCACAAGATCCGTCGTATTCCGTTGGAGCAGATTTATATGTCTTTTTAATGGAAAAAATAGGTATAGGTGTAGGCGTTAATCACATTTTTGACAGTGAGTTTTCCGGAAACGATTGGCATGCATGGGCTGATGATGTAAAAGCCGGTTCAACAAATATTTTTGCTGCAGTAAAACCTGTATTGGCAGAAAACGGATTGGTAGACAGAGTATATTTATTAGGTCAGTTAGGTATGGGTATTACAAAGTTTAGTTCCGACGTTGACGATTATAATTTTTCGGAAAACGGTTTGTATTGGGGAGCAGGTTTAGGTATAGAAAAATCCAATATAATTGTTGAACTTATGTATTCCGTAAACTATTGGGAACATGCTGAAGGTAGTGAATGGAATGAAGGTTGGTCTTACACAACCAGAAGAATAGCAGTTAATTTAGGTTATAAATTCAGTTTCTAATAAACAGATTATATTATAAATTATAGGGTTATAGGGTTATAGGGTTAGCGATAAGGCAACCGATAGCCTTATAACCTGAAATTTTTTAGAGGAGAAAATATGAAAAAAAGTTTGGTGGCATTGTTATTTACAACAGCACTCGTGTTGCCGGTATTTGCGGCAGACCAGGGAACAATGGAAGCCGGGATAAAAGCAGGACTTCCTCTTTATCAGGAAACAAGATTGGAATGTGACGGATATGATGATTATGATATGAAAACAACAGTTTCTGTCGGAGCAGACTTTTTTTATTATGTAGATTACAATATTGCGGTAGGTGTCGGAGCAGAGCATATTTTTAACAGTAAACTGAAATATGCACCAAATGAACCTAAAGATAAGATCGGATATACCAATATTTATTTCCAAGTAAAATATAATTTCGATTTTGATGATGACGGTTATAATAATATTTATCCTATATTTCAGTTAGGTTACGGTATAATGCATGCCGATTGGGATTTTAGTTCGGAGTATCCCGGTGCAAGTGTGGAAAATTATAACGGTGTATATTGGGGAATCGGCGTGGGAACAACAATAGCAAGATATTTTATAATGGAATTAATATATGGTTTTAACTACGGAAGTGCGGAATTTACGGGTTGCGGTTATCCGAAGCCTCCTGAAAATTTTGAATACGATATATCAACTTACAGATTGAAGTTTAATGTAGGTTTTAAATTTGATTTCTATTAAGATTTAACTAAGTTACATTAATACAAAAAAACAGAGATATTTTAGTTACAACTTCAAATTTCCGAGCCTTATGTACCGTTTCACTTACGTACACTACGGCTCGGAAATTTTTTGTTTCACTTACAAATATCTCTGTTTTTTTTCTGTCCTTATATTCTATTGGTAAACCTTGTTTGTTTAAATTCAAAATATTTAGTCGCCAAACAATTCGGTCATTGTCGTTTTGTCGTTGGTTGCCATCAAAGAGTTTCAAAGTTTTTGCTTAGAATAAAGCATTTGCCGACTGCGGTGTACATAAATGGAAGCGATAGCGGATGGTACATAAAGAAGACAAATGCGAAATTATAAGCAAAAAATAAAACTCGTTTAGCGGGTAACTATTTTTTTGATTTTATATATCAAAAAATGATATCAATAAAAGAAAGCGGTAGCGATTGGTACTCGATTGAGACAAATACGAAGTTAGAATTTAAAAGAGAAATCCGTTTCGCAAAACAAATTGCAAAGCAATTTGTTCTTATGTATAATATTAAGATAAATTTATATATTGGAAGGAATAAAAAAATGGCAGAAAATCAAGAACAAAAAAATGAAACTTCGCAAGCTACTATAGATACAATAATAGCACAAAGAAAAAATAAAGCAGATACGATGAGAGCTGCAAAAATAGATCCGTATCCCGCAAGAATAAAAATAGACAGCAAAATTGCTCAGGTTAGAGAAAAATACGATTCTTTACAAAAAGAAGAAATGTCTAAAGACCAGGTTACCGTTGCAGGCAGAATGATGTCAAGAAGAGATATGGGTAAAGCATCTTTTATAGATATTGCCGACGGAACCGGAAGAATACAGGTTTATGTAAGAAAAGATCAAATCGGTGAACAGGATTTTAAAATATTTAAAGAAATGTCGGATTTGTCCGACTTTGTTTTAATAACGGGTGTACCTTTCAGAACAAGAACAGGAGAACTCAGTTTAAAAGCAGACAAGTTTTCTATAGCAACAAAAGCTTTCAGACCGTTACCGGAAAAGTGGCACGGTTTAAAAGATACCGAAACAAGATACAGACAAAGATATTTGGATTTGATTGCCAACCCCGACGTTAAAGAAGTATTTAAGAAAAGAAGTACTATAATTTCTTCCATAAGAAAAAAACTTGAAGAGTTAGGCTTTATCGAAGTTGAAACGCCTATATTACAAACTCTTGCAGGCGGAGCAAATGCAAAACCTTTCATTACCCATCACAATGCACTCGATATGGATTTGTATATGAGAATCGCTCCGGAACTTTTCTTAAAAAGATTGGTTGTCGGCGGAATAGAAAGAGTATTTGAAATCGGCAGAAATTTCAGAAACGAAGGTATCGACAGAAACCATAATCCCGAGTTTACAATGATGGAACTTTACCAAGCTTATGCCGACTATAACGATATGATGGACTTAACCGAAGTGTTAATAAAAAATGCGGCGGCTTCCATCGGTGCAACGGATTTAAATCTTAATTTCAGAAGAGCAAAACTTTTTGATTTAATAAAAGAATATACAAATCTTGATTTACTTCAATATGTCGGAACGGGCA
>CACWKJ010000158.1 GCA_902761395.1 uncultured Elusimicrobium sp.
ACTTTTTGAAAGTTTACAATTAAAACAAACTGATAAATTTCTTATTCGCGGTGCAACATGCGCTTTGGGATATGCTGCAATACAAACAGCAAAAGCGGTCGGTTGTAAAGTTGTTGCAACTACACATAAAGAAAATAAACTAAAATATATTAGCAATGCGGATGAACAAATTTTAGATGAAGGTATACTTACCGGAAAAATAAAAGGTATAACAAAAGCTCTTGATTTGGTAGGTCCTAAAAGTTTAAAAGATTCTCTTACGACCGTAGAAAAAGGTGCAATAGTTTGTAATACCGGAATTTTAGGCGGAGTTTATGAACTTAACAATTTTGACCCTATCAAAGATATTCCCAACGGAGTATATCTTACCGGCTTTTTTTCAAATTATCCTACACAACAAATTATTGATGATATTTCCAATTTTATAAATAACAAAAATATAATTCCTAATTTTGTTAATGTGTTTGATTTTGAAAAGATTAAAGATGCAATAACCGCACAAGATACCGGTACGGTCAACGGGAAAATAGTAGTGAAAATATAATAATAAAAGAAAATAATAACTTTACTTTCATTATGTACTAATGCACATCTATAACCGGATAAAAATCCTTATAGAATTTACTTAATAAGGAGAATCAAATGCATTTTACGGAACCTGTATACAGAAATCCTTATTGGCCTACATTTCCATTGTTACAAATTACACAAGGATGTACACATAACAAATGTAAATTCTGCACAATGTATAAAGATGTGGATTTTCGCATACAGCCTGTGGAATGGATAGAAGAAGATTTGCAGGAAATAGCAGATATGAAACCCAATGCAAAAACAATTCAACTTCTTAGTGCCAACCCTTTAGTTTTAACTTATGATAAACTTGCACCGATATTGGAAATGATAAAAAAATATCTTCCGAAAATGGAAATGGTATATATGGCGGGAAGAGTTACCGATGTAAAAAACAAAACGGTGGAACAATAAAAAAAACTTAAAGATTTGGGAATGAATGAAATATCGCTCGGTGTTGAAAGCGGGGACGATTGGACTCTTAACCGTATAAACAAAGGTTATGGCAGTAAAGATATTTTGGAACAGTGCCATAAACTTGAAGATGCCGGAATTGATTATTGGATGACATTTTTAAACGGTGTTGCAGGCAAGAAACACAGCCAAGAACATGCTGTAAATTCCGCAAAAATATTCAGCCAATGTAAGCCTATGCTTGTAGGAACAGGCGGACTAACTTTGTTTCCTGGAACTCCGCTTTTGGAAGAAGCGCAAGAAGGAAAGTTTGATCCACTTTCCGAAAGGGAATTATTAATAGAACTTAAAACTTTTGTGGAAAACCTTACATGTGATTGCGAATTTAACACTCATAATACATCAGGAATAAATTTAACCGGACCTGACTTTTTAAAACGTAAAAAAAGTATTATTCGTGCATTGGAACAACAAATTGACAGCGGTGATTTAGAAACACTTTCCGAGATTCGCAAAAATAAAAGAAGTCTATAATTTAATAAATTATGTGTTTAAATTTTATATAAAAAGGAGAAGAATATGGCAAATTTTTATGATTTTTCCGTTACAAGTGCAAAAAGTGAAGAAATCAAAATGGCAGATTTTAAAGGTAAAGTTGTTCTGATTTACACCGCAATATGCGCCGATAGAGCAAATGTATAAAGATTATCATGCAAAAGGGCTTGAAATACTTGATATTCCCTGCAACCAGTTCGGCGGACAAGCTCCCGGAAGTGACGACGAAATTCACGAATTCTGCACAATACATTACAACACGACTTTCCCGCAAATGAAAAAATCCGATGTAAACGGAGATAATCAATTGCCGTTATTTAAATATTTAAAAGAACAACAAGGGTTTAAAGGATTCGGAGAAAGCAAAATGGCACAATTTATGAAGCAGCATCTTTCAAAAATAGATCCAAACTATGAAAGTAACAGCGACATAAAATGGAACTTTACGAAATTTGTTATAGATAAAAACGGTAATGTGGTTGCAAGATTTGAGCCGACGGAAGATATGACGGTTGTAGAACAATGTATTAAAGATTTGTTATAAGAAATTTATATTGAAATTTGTTATCTGAAGACCTGTTTAAGTATTAAAATTTAAGCAGGTCTTTGTTTTTTGCCCGTTTTTTAAAAACACAACATATAGGTATTAAACATATAAAAAAAATCAATATATTGTGTTTTAGGTATTGACAAGCCGTAAATTAAAACATATAATCAATCTATAATTTTTGAAACCTTTTGTTGGTGTTTTCATATAAAACTTAATAGGAAATTCCGTTAGAATCGGAAGCACTCCCGGTGCTGTGATAGGGAACGAAAAACTTTTTGAAACAAAGTCACTGCTTAATTTAAGCGGGAAGATAAAGTTTAGTAGGTTATTACCCTTAAGCCAGAAGACCTGCCAACAAATACATAATATTTATAAGAGTTGTCGAGGAATGACTTTTTATAATTCGAATGGAAACAAGAAACCAGGGTGCCTTTCCATAATTATGTTCAAAATTAACAGAAGTATTAAAATAAAAATTTAAAAAACAAGGAGAAAATGTAAATGGAACAACTTTCGGTTTTTGATTGTATCGTAAAGAGAGACGGCAAACAAGAAAAATTCAACTCGCAAAAAATTCAACAAGCAATTTTAAAAGCAGGTCAGGCAACAAATGAATTCGACGACAAAATCGCTTCGAAATTAACAGTAAAAGTTTTAAGTATCGCACAAGAAACCATTACGGACGGACATCCTACCGTAGAACAAATACAGGATATCGTTGAAGAAGTATTATTAAATTCTCCTTATAAATCTTCAGCAAAGGCTTACATTATATACAGAGATCAACACTCAAAAATGAGAGAAATCGTTTCAAAGTTTAACGTGGATTTGGTTGATCAATATTTGTCTAAAGCAGATTGGCAAGTAAAAGAAAACAGTAATATGTGTTATTCTCTTCAAGGATTGAACAACTACATTTCTTCCGAAGTTAGTAAAGCATATTGGTTAAACAAAATTTATACGGAAGATATAAGAAAAGCTCACAGTGAAGGCGATTTACACATTCACGATTTGGGAATTTTAGGTGTATACTGTGTAGGTTGGGACTTGCACGATTTGTTAGTTACCGGTTTTAAAGGTGTTGCCGGTAAAGTTGAATCTCGCCCTGCAAAACATTTTAAAACAGCATTGGGACAAATAATAAACTTCTTCTTTACATTACAGGGTGAAGCAGCAGGTGCTCAAGCTTTTTCTAGTTTCGATACATTGCTTGCACCTTTTATTGCATACGACAATTTATCTTATAAAGAAGTTAAACAAGCATTACAGGAATTCTTGTTCAACTTAAATGTTCCTACAAGAGTAGGTTTCCAGTCACCGTTCACAAACTTAACACTCGACTTAAAAGTTCCTAAACACTATAAAGACGAAGCAGTTATCATCGGAGGAAAACCTCAAGCTAAAACTTACGGCGATTTCCAAAAAGAAATGGATATGTTAAACAAAGCATTTTTGGAAGTTATGCTCGAAGGTGATGCAAAAGGCAGAGTATTCAGTTTCCCTATCCCTACATACAATATAAGCAAAGATTTCGATTGGGATAATCCCGAACTTAAATTGTTGTGGGATGCAACAGCAAAATACGGTATTCCTTACTTTGCAAACTTCATAAATTCCGATATGGATCCGGACGATGCAAGAAGTATGTGCTGCAGATTAAGAATCGATAACAGAGAATTAAGAAGAAGAGGCGGCGGACTTTTCGGTGCATCTCCTTTAACAGGTTCTATCGGTGTTGTTACATTAAATATGCCGAGACTCGGATATGAATCTAAAACAGAAGAAGAATTCTTCCAAAAATTAGATAAGTTAATGACTATTGCTAAAAACAGTTTGGAAACAAAGAGAAAAGTTTTGGAAAAACTTACAGACCAAAACCTTTATCCGTATATGAGTTTCTATTTAAGAAACATTAAACAGAGATTCGGTTGCTATTGGAAAAACCATTTCTCAACTATCGGTGTTGTAGGTATGAACGAATGCTGCATGAATTTCTTAAAAGAAAACATCGCAAGCCAAAAAGGTAAAGATTTTGCAATAAAAGTTTTAACATTCATGAGAAACACATTACAAAAATATCAGGAAGAAACAGGAAACATTTATAATTTGGAAGCAACACCTGCAGAAGGTACTTCTTACAGACTTGCAAAGATTGACAGAAAAAAATATTCCGACATTATATTTGCAAATCCTGAAGCAGTTAAACAAAATCATCCGCCTTTCTATACAAACTCAACACAGTTACCTGTAAATTATACAGATGATTTGTTTGAAGTTTTGGAATTGCAACATGAAATACAATCTTTATATACCGGCGGAACAGTTCAACATATGTTTATCGGTGAACAAATTACAAATACAGAATCTATGAAGAACTTTATTAAAAAAGCATTTACAAACTACAAGTTGCCGTATATGTCTATCACTCCGACATTCAGTGTTTGTCCTAATGACGGATACCTTAACGGTGAAGTAAAAACTTGTCCTCATTGCGGATCAACATGCGAAGTATATTCCAGAGTTGTAGGTTATTTAAGACCTGTATC
>CACWKJ010000159.1 GCA_902761395.1 uncultured Elusimicrobium sp.
CGAACAAACAACTTGAACAACTTACAAGGATAATGGAATGGTTGGAACAAGCTGAAGGAACTCCGGTGGATATAGAGTTTTTAATAAATAACGGTGTTATTTATATTGTTCAGGTAAGACCTATAACCACATTAAAAAAACAAAGTTTAAAAGTTTTGCCGAGAAGTTTGTTTACAAATGTCGAATCTGCTTATGAATCTTTAAATTTAAAGCAGAAAAACAGATTATCCAAAGATATAGAAACAATAAAACAAAAATTTAAACAATATAAATATAATGAATCCGAAATTGAAGGTTTGTTAAGGGATTTTGTTAAAGCGGAAAAGAAATTCTTGGATGCGGATAATAAAAATTATAATGTTGATTTAACTTCTCTTATAAAAAGCAGAGAAGATTTGGTCAGAATAACAACCTTAATAAAAGAATTATTGAGATTAAAAATAACTAAATTGGAAACAGAAAACGAAATGTTGGGATTAAAAATATTTTTGAATCCCTCTTTCAATCGTATTATAAACAGAGAATTAGAAGATTTCTTCGATAAAAAAATATCATTTGTTCAAAAGTATTATATAGCATTGTCTATATCGAGATTTTTAGGCGGTATTGTTGATATAAATTCGGATTATGATGTTGCTCAATTTAATGACATTGTTAAAATTGCTACGGGAATGTACATAGCGGCATTGGATGATCAAAAGGATAGAGTTGTGGCCGATAAAAATACAAGATTTATTTCTCTTGCTGCCGTATCAAGTTATGATCAACCTTTTGAAGATTCCGGGCTAAAAAAATTATTGGAAGTAATGAAAATACCTTACGATTCTGATAAAGTTTCACTTATTAATGCGGATTTTGTTCCTGCAACAGATGCCAAAAGCGAATTTTTAAGATTAATAGCTGCGCTGCAATCCGAAGAATCTGTTTTTATTTCTTTTGACGGACACGGATTTCCGAATTCTCTTGAAGTAGGATTTAATGCCGAAATATCAAGTGAGGAATTTGCAAAAGCTTTAATTCAAGCATATAACAACGGAATGGACTTAAATAAAATAACAATTAATTTAAGTTCTTGTTTTTCATGGTATTTTGCTGACAACATTTATGATGCTTTAAACAAAGAATTTGACAGATTGGAACAAAAAGGTGAGATAGTAAACAGACAATTTCCTGTAATTTGGGCTTCTGCCGGTCATGAAACAGTTTATGGTTACTCTACATACTATAGGGATAACGATAAGTTAACTCCTATGAGTAACGAATGGAACGGATTATTGACTTCAATATCACAATCCAACCCTGAAAATATAACCGTCAAAAATCTGTTACAGGCAATGACTGTTGTAGGATATTCTAATCCCACATTGTTTGTGCATAGTGATTTTGTTCAAAAGGTTATTGAAAGCGGAACGGAACAAATACTTGAGATAGACAGCAGAAATAAAACATTTGAACAATCTTTAACAATAGGAGAAAAATTTAAAAAACTTTTTAAAGTAAAGAAATTACATAATAATCATATTAACTTTTTTGAATTATCCGTATTTGCTCCGTTAAAAGATGAAAACAAACTTTTTAATATATTGGATAGGACAGCTCATATATGGGAAGAAATATTTTTTAGAACACTTCCTATAGCTTTAACTCTTTTACCTGTAACATCGTTCATATCTGTTCCTCTGACTTTGATTTTGTTTTCACTTTTGCAAATACAGTTTGTAAGAGCACATAATATAACTTTATGGATAAAACACAATCAACTCGATTGGTCAACAGGGGAAATTTTAAAAGCGGTATTATTTAATGTTTTTCCTTCGGAAGACTCCAAACATTTGTTTAATTTCGAACAACAAATGTCTTTTGAGGAACAAACTAAGAGTAAGATTTTACCTGTTATAGGATTATCTGTTCCGTATTTAGCTTCGTTATGGTTTAATGCAAATATTCCTGTTATAATTTTAGTTTCCGCTATAGGTATTGTTATTCATAAGGTCGTAAATTATTTTTCAAAACTCAAAAAAGAGCAAGTGCAAGAGTCGAAAGAATTCGATGATTTCTTTTCAAAATTTATGGCTGGTACCGATAATTCTTTACCGTCTCTACAACAATTTTTGGCAGATAAAGAATTTGTTGATTTGGGAAATGAACAAGAAAGACAAAAATTAGTTGAAATTTTGGATAAACTTGAGTTATCCGAAGAAGAAATTTCGGAATTGGCAGGAAAAATAAATTTAAACGATATAAATCAATGTACATATTTATTGAAGACTTTTTCGGAACAGAAAAGTATTTTAACAAATAACAGAATGCCGATAATTACTAATTTAGTTCAAAATGCCGATATCAATAATCAAACTCACTTTGACTTTATTCGTAAACTTTTGTTGGAAACTCAATATTACAATGTTGATTTGAAAACGGCATACATATTATTGGAAAAATTAGATTTTAACAATATTGATCATGTTATGTTGTTAACCGATTTCTTAAAGTCTAAAACATATGACAGGAGTTTTCAAAATATTGTTTTTAACAGTGCTGTTGCGGAAAAGCTGGATGTTAATGATCTTAACCAACTAAAGATGTTGGAGCTGTTTTCCGATATAAATGACAGTGCTTTATCTTATTTGGTGTCAAATTTTGATTTTACCGTAAAGAAGAACCTGCAACCTTTCTTTACAAAAATTGCGAAATACAATGTTTTACATAAAGGGAAAATACTGGATTTAATACTTGCCAAGTTGAATTTGAAAAATCCTTACGAGTTTAAAATGTTGTTTGGCCTTGTGAAAAAGGAAGAATCTCTTAATCCTTTTGTTGTAGAGAAAATTTTCAAAGCATTGGATTTTACCGACAGAGATCACTTGGAATTGGTGAAAAATATCGTAAATAAAGAAAATGTGGAAGTGTCTGTTCTTGATTTGTTTGCGCAGTATTTTAATATGGGAAATACTAATCATGTGAATATATTAAGAGAATTATGTAAAAATATATTTGAAAAAAATCAAAGAGACTCACATATTGTTTTATATAGAAGAGTAGAAGAAAAACTTAATGAGTTGAATGTTGCCGATATGAGTGATAAAGATAAATATATCCCGATATGAGCGATAAAGATAAATATATCTTTCAATTCTTTGCAAACGAGTTGATGATAAGCATGCAGGAATTATTGACGGATATACAGAACGATTATATCGAAGCTAAAGATGATAAAATGATAATAGCTTTGATCGGACCTCAACAATTTGACGTAATAATCCATATGACAAATATTTTGTCGGACTTTGAAAGTATATTATCAAAAGAAACACTTGATAATTTTACAAGTTTCAAAGAACAAATAGCTTATTTTGAAAGAATGAGAGCGGAAGATGTAACAATAGAAGAATTTGCCGAAAAATACGGATTTAAAGTTTTACAACAAACGCCGAATGTTTATTTTGATAGTGACAGATATTCTTTTACAAAAGTATTAGGCTTATTCCCGACTAAAGTTCTAAAACACAAAACAAAAAAACTTGCACCGACATATTTTATGGAAAGAGCGGAACTTGAAAAACAAAGTTTAAAAACCATATTGAGAAAATTTGATTCTTATATGAAACTTCTCGATGAAAATATGAATGTTTTGTATAAATTTATGGGTTTAAATGCTTTTGATTCCCAGTTTGACGATGTTATAAAACACATAAATTTAATGATAGATTATTTATCTGCTTTCAATCCATCGGACGCAAATTATTTTAGAACGGTATTAAGAGATATTTTGAATGAAATAAAAGCCGGTAAAACAACAATTGCAGAACAGAAAACTTTCTCAACCGGCAGAGGTCAAACAGTTAGTGATATTACAACGATACATCGACTTATTAACAGTATTCATCAACAGGCAAATATTGATTTTGTTATGGATATAAGACACAACACTCGTTCGTCTATGAGTAAAGTTCAAAATGTGTTTGTCACAAAGGGTAACAGAACAATCAAAGCTTATAATCTGTCGGAAAATGAAATACATCCGAATATTAAAAGATTGTTATCTTTGTTGGCGGAAAATCCCGATTTTTCAACCCATGACAAATCTCAAATATTCATTAAAGACAATGTGTTTTTATGGAACGGTTTGTTGGGAGATCATTCGGCAAGAGTTTTAATTGATTTTAACAGAGAAAATGAAAATATATTTATAGATTTTACCGAAGCCGACAGAACTCCTCAAAGTTCATCCAGAATTGCAGCATTAAGGAAAATATTAAGTGAATTCGGCTTCTTGGCAAATTTATATAACGGTAACTTTAATTTAGTTGCAACCGTAAATAAAGATACAGGTTTGACAAACGATACCGATATTTGCGAAATGGCACAAAAAGCAATGGTTCTTTTAAGCAATGCAGCTTCCTTGTACAGAGAACATATTCCTATAGAAGTAATAGAAACTGCAAAAATGGGAATAATGGATCTTTATCGTAAATGTTTCTTTGTTTCCACAGATAATAACATCGTTCAAACAAAAGTTAATGATATAAACTTTTTCAATAATGTTTTGAGCTATTTAGAATTACCTTTAGTCCCGCAGGAAGAACCGAGCATGGCTTCAAGAGTTAAAGCAGGTTTCTTGTTTAAAAGAAAGGTAAATACACTCGGCCAAACCGCAATAGATAAATATGTAAATAAACCGATAGAACAAGCATTTGCCGCAGGATATTTGAAAATAAACGATAGAGGTGAATTGGAAAGAAATAAGGCATATAATCCTATATTAACGATAAAAAATAAATTAAAAGATATGCTCGATACGGATTTGGGACAAACGCAAGAAACGGATATGTTAAGTCAGGGGACAATAATATCTCAAATACCCGAACAAGATATGAATTTTACCA
>CACWKJ010000160.1 GCA_902761395.1 uncultured Elusimicrobium sp.
TCTTTACCGGTAACATTTAAAGGTCTTAAATCTACCAAGAACATGTGTGAATCCGTTCCACCTGAAACGATTCTTAAACCGCCTTCAGCCAATGTTTTTGCAAACACTTTAGCATTTGCGGCAACTTGTTTTTGATATTCTTTAAATGAAGGTTGTAATGCTTCTTTAAATGCAACTGCTTTTGCTGCTATAACATGCATTAAAGGTCCGCCTTGTACACCGGGGAAAACAGCGGAATTTATTTTCTTTGCCAAATCTGGGTTGTTGGTCATAATGATACCGCCTCTCGGACCTCTCAATGTTTTATGTGTTGTTGTCGTAACTACATCCGCAAAAGGAACAGGTGAAGGATATACTCCCGCAGCTATAAGACCTGCATAGTGAGCAATATCTGCCATAAAGTATGCACCTACCGAATCTGCAATTTTTCTTATTCTTCCCCAATCCCATATTCTTGAATATGCACTTGCGCCTGTAACTATCATTTTAGGTTTGCATTCTTTTGCTATTTTTTCCAATTCATCATAATCTATAACTTCCGTATCTTTGTTTACTGTATAAGGAACAATTTTAAAGAATTTACCTGAAAAGTTCATCGGATGACCGTGAGACAAATGTCCGCCGTGATCCAAGCTCATACCTAAAACGGTATCTCCCGCTTGAAGCAAAGCCATAAATGTTGCCATATTTGCTTGTGCTCCGGAATGAGGTTGAACATTTACGAATTGGCATCCGAACAATTGTTTTGCTCTTTCTATAGCTAAAGTTTCAACTTTATCTACAAATTCGCAACCGCCGTAATATCTTCTTCCCGGATATCCTTCGGCATATTTATTTGTTAAAACAGAACCTTGTGCTTGCATAACAGCTTTAGATGTGTGGTTTTCCGAAGCAATAAGTTCAATATTGTTTTCTTGTCTTTGATGTTCTTCTTCGATGATGTTTGCAATTTCCAAATCAACTTTCTTTAAATCTTCCATGGTATACTCCTATATCAAAAATTTTATTATAAATTGTCTTATGATTATATAATATTTCCAACAAAAAAAATAGGAAGATTTTTATTCTTCCTATTTTCAAATTGTTATTCTGTCGTTAATTTCTAATTGCTAATTACTAATTTCTAATTGTTTTAAATATATTCAAGCAGTTTCTTACAATCCAAACAACCTTTTCTTATAACAACATACGGGAACTTCACCATATCTATAACCGTTGATTCAAACGAAAATTCACATTTACCGCCGTCAACTATCAAATCTATTTTGCTGTCAAAATAATCTATTGCCGTTTTAGCGGTTTTTGCACTGTCTTTACCGGAAATATTTGCAGATGTTGTCATTAAAGGAATATCGTACTTTGCCATAATATCCAAAAGTATCTTACAATTAGGTATTCTTACACCTAAATTGTCTCTGCCGCCTATCAACATTTTACCAAGTTCGGTGGTAGGCAAAATTAATGTTAATTGTCCGGGCCAAAACTCCATTACGATTTTATCTATACCTTTAGGAAATATAACAAACTGTTTTAATGTTTCAATGTTGTCAGACATTAGTATTAAAGGTTTTCTTGCTGCTCTGTGTTTAAGTTTATATATTTGTTTTTGACCTTCAAAATTGAACACACTTGTCATTATTCCGTAAACGGTATCTGTAGGCAACACAACTATACCTTTATTTTTCAAAATATCGTTTGTCGTTTCTATAATAAATTCGTTACTTTCTTTTTTGGTACTTATTATCTTAGTTTTCATTGTTATTATAATATTCCATTTTTATAGTGGTTTTATTCTACCATAGTTTAATTATAGTAGCAAATTGAAACGGCAATGTATAATTTCGGTGTCCTTCGGACAGATATTTTATAGATTCCGGATCAAGTCCGGAATGACACGACACTGGATTGCCACGCCGACAAGTCGGCTCGCAATGACAGACCTTCAAGACCTTAAGATTTTGTGTTTCCTTATAGTCGTTGGTTACTCTTGAAGACTTTCCAAGTTTTGAATTAAAACAAAGCATTTAGCGACCGCGGTGTACTGAAATGAAAGCGAAGCGGATGGTACATAAGGTCGCTAAATGCAAAGTTATAATTCAAAAATTAAAGTTGCTTAGCCAAGAGATTGCTATTCAATAGCAATCTCTTTTGCTACAACTTCTTCTTGTTTTATTTTACCTTCTGTTTTATATTTTGAAAGTTCTGCACATATCGATCCAACGGGAATTTTGGATTTCATTTGTACCGGCATTTTTCTGTCATCGTTTGTTACCCAAACTTTTAATTTTCCTTTAGCTTTAAATATTCCGGCATCTTCTCTGAGCATAGGTTGTAATATTAAACAATCAAAAGTTCCCGCTTCAACTTTAACTGTTTCTCTGCCTATAACTTTAGTTTTTAAAGGCCATGTATCATCACCGGAATGAGCTTCAAAAACATATTCTTTTCCCACTTCCAAATCCATGGTTCTCATGAAATATAAAGAAGATATTACATCCTGTACCCACTGAACCGTATCACCGTATTTCATCGTTCCGTCATCGTTTCTTGCAAACCTTGCATTTTGGTGATTAAAATCAAGCTGTTCGAACTTTTTCCAACCGCCTTCGGAAATATTGGTAAGATATCTTAAAGAGCATAAACTTTCTGTATCTATCCAAGATTGGTTTGTATCTCTTACTTTAAAAAAGTTATCAAAAAACGGAGCGGATTTCGCTTCCGAATATATATGATATGCGGTTCTTCCGTTAATTTCTTCAAGCCCTTTAATTTCCAATGTTCCTTTTCCAACTTTAACGAATTTCCAGTAAACATCGAAAACCAAATTTTCTTTTTCCGGCAAGTTTCCGTCTAATTGTCTCCATTGAAAATCGGGAGTATACTCAAAAAATTCTTTTGTTGCAGAAACATTAGTGTTTTTTTGAGCATAAATAGGTAATGTTATAAGTACCGCCATTATTACAATTTTAATTTTTTTCATAATCATTTTTTATTACCTCCACCGTTTGTCTTAAACTTCTTACGATTGCTAAAGGTTTTTGCTTTTCATCTTTCACTTTTGCAA
>CACWKJ010000161.1 GCA_902761395.1 uncultured Elusimicrobium sp.
CTTGTTTCAAGTTCTATATAATATTGAAGTTTATCGGCAACACCTCTAACTTCGGTTTCGGTTAAGTTTCCCGTTCTTTCTTTTCTGTATCTTGAAATGAAAGGAACGGTATCACCTTGACCTAACATACTTACTGTTGCAGTTACAGAACCTTCATTTAAACTTAATTCTTCACTTATCCAACTGATAATATTTTGTTGAGTAGACATGATAACTCCTAAACGACAATTAATAATTAGAAATTATAAATTAGTAATTAACGACAACTGCAATGACCGGATTGCCACAGACCCCTCAATGACAACTTTTAAAATTTTCGTTTACAAGCATGATTAAAGCCGTTTATGAGTGCAGAAATTTTTAAAGTAAAAAAACTATAAATCAAAAAAGTTTTTTAGTGCGAAAATGTTTGAAGAAAAATCCGTTACATTAAGTCGTTAGAATTTTTCGAGTTGGAGCACGGCTTTGAAAATTTCAAACGAATGGCTTTTTTTGCTTGTAAATGAGAAATTTTAAAAAGAACAACTCAAAGTAGGCTGTAAAATAGGAGCTAATATACGGTATAAAATACCTAAGTATAATTAGCTCCTTAAAATTTTGTTTTCGAAGTTTATTTCTTTCCTAAAATCTTGAAAACTTTTGTTCCGCAATCAGGGCATACACCTTTAACTGACCTTTAACTGCTTTCATTCCGTTTTTCATGATTGTTTCTTCAGGATTTTTAACTTCTACTTGCTTTTTGCATTTCATACATCTTGCTTGTGGCATGATACTTTCTCCTTTTATATAAATAATGTACTGCTTATTTTGCCATTTTTGCTTGTTCTTTTATCAAGTTCAAAGCAATTTCGTTCTTTTGTATTTGGCTTGTACCTTCATACAATGTTGTAATTTTTGCATCTCTCATCATTTTTTCTACAGGATACTCTTTGCAATATCCGTATCCGCCGAAAATTTGAACTGCATCTGTTGTAACCTGCATTGCTGTTTCGGAAGCAAACAATTTTGCCATTGCAGATTCTTTACTTGTTCTAACTTTATCTTTAGGATCTTTTTTGTTGTTATCATCTATCATTCTTGCAACAGAGTATAAAAGAGCTCTTGAAGCTTCAACTTTTGTTGCCATTTCTGCAAGCATATGTTGTATTGCCTGGAAAGATGATATAGGTTGACCGAACTGTACTCTTGTTCTTGAATATGCTACAGCTTCTTCCAATGCACCTGCTGCTATACCCAAAGCTTGTGCTGCTACTCCCGGTCTTGAAGCATCAAGTGTTGCTTGAGCTATCATTAAACCATGACCTTCTTTACCCAACAAATTTTCTTTAGGAACTTTGCAGTTATTGAATATCAATTCTCTTGTAGAAGATGCTCTGATGCCCATTTTATTTTCTTTTTTACCGAAAGAGAAACCTTCCATACCTTTTTCAAGTATGAAAGCGGAAATTCCTCTTGCTCCTCTTGAAGGATTTGTTTTTGCAAATACTGTATATACTTCTGCATCACCTGCATTTGTTATGAAACATTTTGTTCCGTTAAGGATATAATCACCGTTAGCATCTTTTGTTGCAACCGTTTTCATACCGGTTGCATCAGAACCTGCTGAAGGTTCTGTTAAACCGAATGCTGCAACCGTTCCTGCTGCAATTTTAGGTAAATATTTTTGTTTTTGTTCTTCATTTCCACCGATAAGGATAGGTAATGTTCCTAATGCCGTTGCTGCCAAACATAATGCAACACCACCGTCAACTTTACAAAGCTCTTCGGTAGCAAGAACCAAATTCATTATGTTTCCGTCACCGAATCCGCCGTATTTTTCAGGAATATAGCAACCGCAAAGGCCTGCATCTGCCAATTCTTTTACGATATCCCAAGGAAATGTTCCTTCTTCATCATATTTTTCTCTAACAGGTTTCATTTTTTCTTGAGCAATTTGTCTTGCTGTATCAACAATCATTTGCTCTTCTTCGCTTAAAAAATAATTCATCATTTTGTTTACACTCCATTATTAATTTACAGCTTACAGCTGACAGTTTCTTATTATAAGCTTTCAGCTTTAAGCTATTTATTAAGTTTTCTGTAAGCTTGTTTTGCAGAATTTTGTTCAGCTTCTTTTTTGGAACTTCCGATACCTAACCCGAACTGTTTCCCTTCTATAAAAACAGCTATTTCAAACTTTTTATCGTGATCGGGACCATATTCCCTTACGACTTTATATTCCGGCAAAGTTTGAAATTGCGCCTGGACCAATTCCTGTAAAGATGTTTTATAGTCCGTTAACTCTATGGTTTGTTCCAAACTCAAAAATTTATGTATAAAATCTTTTACTATTTCAAAGTTCGAATCTAAATATATCGCACCTATAATTGCTTCAAAGGAATCGCAAAGAAGAGATTCTCTTTGTCTTGCAAAGTTTGAATCTTCGCTTTTGCTTATCAAAATAAATTTATCTAATTTTATTTCTTTAGCCCAAGCACTTAAACTTTTTGCGGAAACTATTTGAGCTTTTATTTGAGAAAGTTTTCCTTCGTTATCTTCACTGTATTTGTTATACAAATACTCACTTACAACGGCGGACAGAATACCGTCTCCGAGAAATTCCATCCGCTCGTTACAATATTTTAAACCATATTCCGAAGAATAAGATCTGTGAGTTAATGCTATCTTTAAAAAATTCAGGTCATGGAATTCATAGCCCAAATTTTTTTGAACTTCCTCAAAATTATCCGACATATTTTTTAAGTATAATTACACCGTTATGACCGCCAAACCCTAACGAGTTTGATAATCCGCATGTAATTTGTTGTTGTCTTGCCTTGTTGGGAACATAGTCAAGGTCGCATTCAGGATCGGGTGTTTCATAGTTTATGGTAGGATGAATAAAACCTTCTTTCATACACAATACCATTGCTATTGCTTCAACCGCACCTGCCGCACCCAACAAATGTCCCGTCATAGATTTTGTTGAATTTACGGGAATCTTGTATGCTCTTTCACCAAACACTTTTTTGATTGCCATAGTTTCTATAGCATCGTTCATGTGTGTTGATGTTCCGTGTGCATTAATATAATCTATTTCATCTTTTGAAATACTTGCATCTTTGATAGCTCTTTCCATAGCTTCAACAGCACCTTTAGCTTCCGCATGCGGAGCTGTCATATGGAAAGCATCATCGGAAGCGCCGTATCCCAAAACTTCGGCATAAATTTTTGCACCTCTTGCCAAAGCATGATCCAAAGTTTCAAACACAAGTATACCTGCACCTTCACCTATCATAAAACCATCTCTGTTTTTATCGAAAGGTCTTGATGCGGTTTTTATGTCGTCGTTTCTTGTGGAAAGTGCTTTCATGTTGCAAAAACCCGATACCGCTATAGGTGTTACCGTTCCTTCAGATCCTCCGGTAACCATAACATCCGCATCACCGTATCTTAAAAGTCTTAAGGAATCCCCCATAGCATGATTTGAAGATGAACATGCACTCGTTACAGCATAGTTAGGTCCCATAAATCCGTATTCTATGGCAATTTCTCCCGGGAGCATATTGCTGATCATCATAGGTATTAAAAAAGGACTAACTCTTTTAGGACCTTTGGTGATTAAGTTTGTATGTTCTTCTTCAAGAACATCCATACCGCCAATACC
>CACWKJ010000162.1 GCA_902761395.1 uncultured Elusimicrobium sp.
TATATTGTATATAGGTATAAAATATTTGTTTTC
Source organism: uncultured Elusimicrobium sp. (assembly GCA_902761395.1). Taxonomy (GTDB): domain Bacteria; phylum Elusimicrobiota; class Endomicrobiia; order Endomicrobiales; family Endomicrobiaceae; genus Ruminimicrobiellum. The sequence continues at coordinate 34 of CACWKJ010000162.1, forward strand.
CAAAGAAACAAAAAATATTTATTTGGCAGCTTTTTCAGTTCCCGTAATTTTGTTTTATGTAGTTACCGCATTAAAGAGGTTACCGGGAGGTAACTGGCCTATATCCGCCTATTTTACTTTTTCAATAATTGCCGCAAAATATTTTGTTGAAGGCGGAAAAATAAAGCAAAGACTTGTTGTAGGTGCACTTATATTCAACTTGGTTGTTTCTGTTATTGTCGGACTTCATGCAAAATATACAATTCTTCCTTTAGATAAAATTTCAAACAATACGGCAATTGCCGATGCAACAAACTATTTTCACGGTTATAAAGAGTTAGCGGAAAAACTGTTAAACGATGGATATGAGTTTGTCGTTACACCTGAACATCAGCTTTCCGCTTCTATAGCATATTACACAAAAAACAAAATAAAAACTTTCAGATATTTGAGCGGACATAAAATAACACAATTTGAAATTTGGGGTATGCCGGAAAACTTTGATTATTCAAACGGTGCTTTCGTTTATGAACCTACGGAGAATGGAATATTACCTTGGAAAATAGATAAAATTTTTATTTTGTCTTCGGAAATAGACAATATAAAAACAATAAGAAACAATAATATCGTAAGACAATACAATATTCAAAAAATATCAAAGTAAAAAAATAGTTAAAATTTATCTAAAAAACTTGACTTTAAGGTACTAAAAAAATACAATAAAATAGTATGTTCAAAAAATTATCAATTATTATTACAATTCTTTTATGTATACCTGCTTTGGTATTTGCCGGAAGTGGAATAGGTTCTGCTGTTGAACCGAGAAATGATTTCGCACAGACTCCGGGTTTTGTTGATGCCGAATATTTGGATGTATACGATATTGCCGTTAGAGCAGAAATTATGTTCGAAGGTATATTTAATAAGAGAGGTGACGGTTGGTATACAACACCTCATTTAATGAATAATTATTTTAGGTATGATTCTTCGGACAGATATTTAAAAGACCAGGATTGGAAAGACAGATGGGGACAAACAATGTGGCTTGATGTTGCGTTTAAACCTGCAACATGGGCCAGCGCACAGTTTGGATTGATGTTTATAGCCGATTATGCCGGCAGATATTGGACAACAGTTAACCATCCTCACAGAATGTTCGATGCAGATCAAGTAATACCGCAATTCTCGTGGAATACAGCAAAGGCGGAAATTCATAATGATTGGGCAAAATTACAATATAACAGAAATCAATTTCATTATCATTGGGGTTATGAAGGAGATTTGTTCAATATTTATCAAGCGGAAACAGGTCCTAATAATTTGTTGATGATAACCGGAAGAGCAATGCCGGAATGGTATCAATTAAATATGGAAGGTAAAGCTGGTAATATTGAATTGCAGTACGGTGAGCCTATTACGGATTATAAACAAGGTTTTTATTTGAAATACAAGAACATATTTGATAGTAATGTGAATTTCTTTTACGTGGATCACGAAATTCCTTATGGTGACGAAGGCGAAAGAATGAGAACAGCCGAAGTAAGTACCGATTTCAATATAAGCGGAAGTACTTTACAAGTAGGTGCAAAATTCAGGCCGTTCAGAATCGGTGATACTTATGACTATGTTGCAAAAAGAAATGTAACTAACGGAACTAACGGTACGGATATATTAATAGAACAAGACAGAACAAATATTGGAGATGCTTTCGGCGGTGCGGCAAAAATCTCAATACCTAAAAGTTTATATTTTGATGTAGTTACCATGGGTTACTTGTACGAAGGTATTTCTGCAGGAAATAAACAAAAGTTTGATATTTCCGTTCAACAGGCATTAACTCCTGAACTTACCGGACATTTTGCATATACAAGACAAAAACCTTTATTGCAGGCGGTGCCTGCAAGGGCAAGTGGATGGGGACCGGACTTAACTACAGCAAGAGGTCCAAATCAACCTTTATGGGTATGGTGGAGAAATCCTCAGACAGGTTGGGATAACAGAGAAACGGATGAATTTACATTTACATTTACTTATGACCCTACACCTGAAACATGGTTCTATCAATATGAACCGAACACACTTGATTCTTGGAACTTGAATCCTGAAGAAGATGCATTACTTTCATTTGCTGCACAGATAAAATTAACAAGATATATGGGTGGAACCGACAGACAGATATATAGGAACGAATACGGTGAAATTGTTTGGGAAAATTATTCAGGTAGTCCTGTCTACGGAGCATTACCTACAGACAGATATTTAGGCTCTTTAATATTCTTAACGAGAATATTTTTTGATGATTATGAAATAGTTTATGATTTTGAGGTCGGTGAAGATCCGGCAACATTGTCATCTCCTTATACCGCACAAGAAGTTTTCTTAAAAGAAATAACAGGATTTTTCAAAACGAATTTAGCAGTAAATAAAGCACCTTACAAATTTAGAGCGGGTTACGGTAAAGATGTTTGGGGACCAAATGATTGGCACAGAGATTTCGGTGCTACATATGATGAAGTTTATTATGCTCAAATTTCAAGAGAATTTACAAAATGTATAATTGCAGGTGTAGATTATGTCGGGGGAAGAAAAACAGATTATTATGTTGTTAAAAGCATAGATGGTGTTAAAGAAAGCAGAAATGAGCTTGGTACTTTTGATGAAGTAAGAACATATTTAAGACTCATATTTGAAGGATTATTTAAATTTGGAACCAAACCGAGAGTTGAAAAGGATGAAAATATACCTACTTGTTCTTTAAGTCTGGATCCGGATGTAATTATGCCTTCAAAGGGTCAGAAAACAACATTGTATCCTTTGGCATATGATGAAAATGGTATAGCAACATGGGAAATCAGATTGCTTGATAAGAATTCAAAACTTGTATATACATTTAATGGTTTGGGTGAATGTCCTGAATCGGTTAAATGGAACGGTAAAGATTTTGAAAACAGATATTTACCTGATGATGTTTATGATGCACAATTAATAGTTAGCGATCCTTTCGGAAATATAGCAAAATCTAATATTTGTAAG
>CACWKJ010000163.1 GCA_902761395.1 uncultured Elusimicrobium sp.
TTGAATTTGTTCCATGTTGTTTACGTTGTAAGCTCCAACACCGTAACCTTTTTTCTTTGCTTCTTCCAAAATTTGCTTCATTGGTACTAATGCCATTTTTACTTCCTCCTCGATTTTGTATTAGTTTTTTTACTTTTTGTTTTTTTATTTGTTTTAACCGATTCTTCTTCAAAAACACCCATTTTTCTAAACTTGTCATATCTGTCGTCAGCTAATTCTTGTTTTGACATTTTTGATAAAGCTGCCAACGATTTATTTATAAATCTTTTTATATTCATTGCGGTTTCAACAGCATCCATATGAGCACCGCCGACAGGTTCTTTTATTATTTCATCTATAACACCGTTTTTTAAAAGATCTTTTGCGGTAACCTTCAAAGCTTCCGTTGCTTCTTTTGATTTTGAAGCATCTCTAAAAAGTATTGCCGCACAACCTTCCGGAGATATAACGGAATAGTATGCATTTTCAAGCATTGCAACTTTGTTTGCAACACCTATGCCTATTGCTCCACCCGAACCGCCTTCACCTATAATTATGCTTACTACAGGAACTTCCAAATAAGACATTTCTCTTAAATTTCTTGCTATGGCTTCGGCTTGTCCTCTTTCTTCCGCGGCTATTCCCGGATATGCACCTGCCGTATCTATAAAGGTTACAATAGGTCTGTTAAATTTTTCCGCCATTTTCATAAGTCTTAAAGCTTTTCTGTAACCTTCCGGATGAGCCATACCGAAAATTTTCCTGGATTGTTCTGCCTTTTTGGTGACCTATAACAACAACCGGTTTATTGTCTATAGTTGCAAGACCGCAAACCAATGCAGGATCATCTCCGAATGCTCTGTCTCCGTGCAACTCAACAAAGTTTTCACATATAATTTTTACATAATCAAGAGTGTACGGTCTGCTGGGATGTCTGGCAAGCATAACTTTTTGCCAAGATGTAAGCGAACCGTATATTTCTTTTTTAAGTTTTTCTTTCTTTTCTTCAAGTTCGGCAATTTCACTTGAAAAATCTATTTTACTGTGTTCCGCAGAAACTTTTAAACTTAAAATCTTCTTTTCAAGTTCAACTACGGGTTTTTCAAAATCCAACAAAAACTCACTCATTAAAATTCCTCTTAAAATCTGCTCTGATAACTGATTTTCAAAATTCTTTCGCAACCGAATCTGTCTTGATCGGGTGTTGTACAATTTCTAAGTATAAAATCTATATCGAAATTTTCAGTTATCCATACTCTGAAACCTATATTCAATCTTCCGTCTTTACCGCCGCCGATATTATCGAATTCAAGCATTGCCATGAACGATTCTTCTATTATATCATAAGAAGCACCTACAAAACCCAAAACTCCCGGATTTTTAAAATCGTTCATATTAATACCGGCATTAATATTTAATGTAGGGAAAAACAACTCTTTACCTGCCACCAAATATATACCTTTTCCTTTTTGAATAAAATCTCCGTCATCTTTATCATAAAAGAATCCTTGTCCGTCATAACCTACGGCAAAACCGGGCACTTTTTCATCTCCGGAATATATATTACATTTTACCTGTAAAGCGGGAACTGCAACTACAACATCATAGCATCCTATAAGACTGCCCAATTCCCAGGAAACACCCAAATTTAAAATTTGGAAAACTCCAAAATTTAACTTTGCAAGAACTCCGCCGCCGGAAAACACTCTAAACAACACATCGTAACTTCCGTAATCAAGTATGGAATATGTGGGTGTATCTACAAGGTAAGTAACATTTGATGCATAAGCACCTTTTGTAAAAAAACAAACACTCGCAATTAATAAACAAACAATTATAAATTTCTTAAACAAAATAAAACCCTCTTCATTAAAATATAGTATGTTTTATATTATCACTTTTTAGAAGTTATTGTCAAACAAATTGCGCAGCAATTTGTTTGGTTATAAGGTTATGTGGTTATATGTTTAACAACAAAATGCAAAAGATGGTACCATTCCGAACTGCAATCCGGAATCTATAAAAATTTATGCCGTAAGCACTCCGAAACTATACATTATAAATTATACATTACCGTTTAGCGGCTATTGAATAAAAAAATCTTTTCTGTTATTATTTACTATTATGAAAATTTTAAAACGATACTTACCGGCTTTTATATATGTTTTTCTTATTTGCTTTTTTGCCTGTACATATTTATATGCAAAGGAATACAAAGAATATATAAAAGTAGGAATACTGTCAAACCAAAAGAGTTTAAACCTTGCAAGCGACAAAAAGTATTATTTTATTTCAAACAACAAAAAATATCGTTTATCTCCGGGCAAAATTAATATAAAAATCAAAAACAAAGAAGCGGTAATTTTAAACAAAAGTTATAAGTTGCCTATAGAATTTGTTTCTTCAAAATGTTTTTTGGTGAACGGAAAAATTTACAGAGGTAACATTATAATAACTGCATCTTCTAAAGATAATAACAGTATTATAAACAAACTGAAAATGGAAGATTATTTGAAAGGTATTTTACCCAGAGAATCAAGCGCTTCCTGGAATCAGGAAACATTAAAAGCGCAAGCGGTTATAAGCAGAACTTACGCTTTAAAGAATATGGGAAGACACGAAAAACAAGGTTTTGATGTTTGTTCGCAAGTTCATTGCCAAGTTTACGGCGGAGCATCTTGTGAAACCAAAAATTGTAACAAAGCCGTTTGCGAAACAGACAGAGAAGTTGTCCTTTATAATGATGAACTCGCACAAACATTTTTCCATTCTTCCTGCGGAGGACATACGGAAGATCCTAACTTCGTTTGGAAATGGAACACAAAAACTCCGGAATATTTGAAAGGAATAAAAGATGATTACTGTAAAGATAATCCTCACCAAACATGGACAACAACTTTACCGGAAACAACAATAAGAGAAAAACTTATAAAAGTCGGGTACAAAACAGGTAAAATACAAAAAATATCCGCTTCCGGAACAACACCCGCCAAAGCGGCAAAAGAAATTGTAATAAAACATTCCAAAGGAACACTAAAATTAAATTCTTATGTTTTCAGATGTGCGGTTTCCGCAGATAAAATAAAAAGCACTTTAATAACAAGTATCAAAACAAAAAATAAAAATTTTATTTTTGAAGGTAAAGGTTGGGGACATAAAGTCGGGTTGTGCCAGTGGGGCTCAAAAACTATGGGAGATAAAGGTTTCACATATAAACAAATATTGGAATTTTATTACCCTAAAACGAAAGTAGGTAAAATAAAATATGCAAACAAATAAAGATTTACTGTTGGAAAACTACAATTATGATATACCTCAGGAACTTATAGCACAAGTCCCTGCAGAAAAAAGAAGTTCTTCAAAACTTATAATTTTAAACAGAGAAAAACAAACGATAACACACAAAAACTTTTTTGATATTGTAAATATTCTCAGTGAAAACGACTGTCTTGTAATAAACACAACCAAAGTTGTACCGGCAAGATTGTACGGCAAAAAATCTACCGGCGGTAAAGTGGAACTTTTGTTTTTAAACCCCACGCAGGAAGGTCCGAAATATGCCGTATTATTGAAACCCAATATAAGAAAAGATCATAAAATTTATTTTGATGACGGTTATGAATGTTCTTTTACGGGAACGGA
>CACWKJ010000164.1 GCA_902761395.1 uncultured Elusimicrobium sp.
ATGTCTACCGATATCGTTGAGGCAAGTATAAATGCTTATGTTCATGCCGTAAACAAAATAGTTATAATGCAATTCGGAGGAAAGAAATAAAATGGGTCAAACAATAACAGAGAAAATATTGGCTGCTCATTGCGGTAAAAAAGTTGTAGTTCCGGGCGAATTTATAGAACCGAAAGTTGATATATCGTTATCCAACGATGTTACGGCTCCTCTTGCAATAAAAGAATATTTGAAGACAGGTAAAAAACATGTTTTCGATAAAAACAAAATAGCTCTTGTTATGGATCATTTTACTCCGAACAAAGATATTAAGTCGGCAGAAAATGTTAAATTTGTCAGAGAGTTTGCAAAAAAAGAAAAAATCAAGCATTACTATGAAGGCGGTAATGTCGGTATAGAACATGCTTTGCTTCCGGAAAAAGGAATTGTTGTTCCGGGTGATATTGTTATAGGTGCTGATTCTCATACCTGCACTTACGGCGCGTTGGGTGCATTTTCAACAGGTGTAGGTTCAACCGATGTCGGTGCTTCTCTTGCAACCGGTAAAGTTTGGCTAAAAGTTCCTCAAACAATAAAATTTGTTTATAAAGGAAAATTAAATAAGTTTGTCAGCGGTAAAGATTTGATTCTTTATACAATAGGTAAAATCGGTGTTGACGGTGCATTGTATCAAACAATGGAATTTACCGGCGAGACGGTAAAAAAATTAAAGATGGCGGACAGACTTACAATGGCCAACATGGCTATTGAAGCAGGCGGAAAATCCGGAATTTTCCCTGTAGATAAAATTACATTGGATTATGTTTCAAAAAGAGCTTTAAGAAAATTTAAAGTTTATGAAAGTGATAAAGATGCAAAATATGCAAATGTTATTGAGATAGATTGTTCAAAAATATATCCTCAAGTATCGTTACCGTTTTTACCGGAAAATGCAAAAGCGGCAAAATCTGTGAAAAAAACTTATATAGACCAGGTTGTTATAGGTTCCTGCACAAACGGAAGAATTGAAGATTTAAGAGTTGCCGCAGCAATTTTGAAAGGCAAAAAAGTTAACAGTAATGTCAGAACAATTATTATACCTGCAACACCTCAAGTTTATGCAGATGCTTTAAAAGAAGGTTTAATGAAAATATTTATAGAAGCGGGTGCAATAATTTCTGCCCCTACCTGCGGACCTTGCTTGGGCGGGCACATGGGAATACTTGCTAACGGGGAAAAATGTGTTTCAACCACAAACAGAAATTTTGTAGGCAGAATGGGAAACACAAAATCCGAACTCTTTTTGGCAAGTCCGGCTGTGGCTGCGGCCTCTGCAATTAAAGGATATATTGCAGACCCTACAACAATAAAATAAATTTTGTGTAAGTTTTTATTGGAGGTAAAATTATGGGCTTAGGTTTTTCTGAAATAGTTGTAATTCTTATAGTAATAGTAATTTTGTTTTTCGGTGCAAAAAAGATTCCGGAATTGGTAAAAGCGATAGCAAGAGCCGGTCACGAATATAAAAAAGCAAAAGAAATGTTAAAAAAAGAGTCCGATGAAATAGCAAAAGCGGAATCAAGTGACACGACTTCGGAAAAGCAACAAATTACAGATACAAAGTCGGAAGAAAAAACAGATAAGTAAATTAAATGGCGGATTTAGATCAGGAAACTTTAACTTATCATTTATCCGAACTAAGAAAAACAATCATTTCAATAGTTGTTTGTTTAGTTGTTTTATTTCCTGTAGGTTATTTTTTAGCTCCATATTGTATCGATTGGTTGGTACAGTGGAGCTTTCCTGTTGATAATGCACAATTGAATTTTTTCTCTCCGATGGAAGTTTTTATCTTGAATTTAAAGATAGGTTTTGTGCTTGCTCTTGTTTTAGGCTTTCCTTATATAATTTATAAGATATGGCAATTTTTGCTTCCCGCATTATACGATAAAGAAAAAAAATTTGTAAAAACGGCAGTATTTTGTTCAACTTTCCTTTTTGTTTTGGGTGCGGCAATGTGTATTGGTTTTGTGTTGCCGTTGATAATGAAGTTTTCTATGAGCTTTGCAACCGAACAAATTAAACCTATCTTGGGAATAAGTAGCTTTGTAGTTCTCTCCGGCTGGCTTATTTTGGCATTCGGTTTAATGTTCCAATTTCCGATAGCGATATACTTTTTGGTTAGATTTGATATTGTATCGTTGGAGAGTTTAAAAAATAAAAGACCTTATATTGTAGTAATACTTCTTATTATTGCGGCAATCCTTACTCCGCCGGATGTGGTTTCTCAAATTTTATTGTTTATACCTACTTATCTTTTGTTTGAATTGGGACTTTTTTTTGCAAAGTTTCCTAAACATAAATAATTACTTTTTAAATCTTTAAAGTTTTATACAAAAATAGTAAAATATTAGTCAATGTTAAAAGTTATAGCCGGAACTGCAAGAGGCAGACAACTAAAAACATTACCGAAAGAGGATTTTTCAATCAGACCGATGCTCGGTATGATGAAAAAATCTGTATTCGATATTATTACACCTGTATTGCCCGACAGTTTATTCCTCGATTTATATGCCGGTGTGGGTTCGGTGGGTATAGAAGCTCTTTCCAGAGGTGCAAAGAGAGTAGTTTTTGCCGAAATAAGCGATAAATCTATAGCACTTGTAAAATATAATTTGAAAATGCTCGGATTTGAAGATAAAGCCGATATTATAAAATGTGATGTTGTAAAAGGATTCCCGAAATTTCAAAATAAATACGATATTATTTTTATGGGACCGCCTTATAAAGACGGAGACAAAAAAGCATTGGCTTTAACATATCCCACGCTGAAAAATGTTGTTTTGTTTTCTATGCTTAAAGAAAACGGAATAGTTATTTCTCAAAGGCATATGAAAGAACCGGTAGGGGATGTTGCAGGATTAAATAATTACAGAACAGAAAAGTACGGTGACACCGTAGTTGCTTTTTACAGGATGATATAACAGTGAGAGATAATTCTTTTAAAATCAGTTATTCAAGAATAAATACATATTTGTTCTGTCCACACAAATATAAATTGATATATTTGGAAAATAAATATATTCCGTTAAACGGAGATATTTCTTTTGGAAATTCTGTCCACAAAACACTGGATTCATTTTATAAAAGCGGTAATTATTCTTATGAATCTCTTATGGATAGTTTAAATACTTGTTGGGAAAGCAGCGGTTATGAAACAAATCAGCAAGCATATGTTTCTTATTTAAGAGCAGTGGATGTCTTAAAGAATTTTTGGGAAACATATGGAAAATATCCTCCTAAAAAAATATCTACCGAACATAATTTTAAATCCGAGATAGGAAAGTATCCTTTCATAGGAATAATAGACAGAATAGATGAGTACGAAGATGGTACAAGAGAACTTGTGGATTATAAAACACATAAAATTATATGGGAACAGGAAAAAATAGATAACGACTTACAATTAAGTTTGTATTGCTATGCTTGTAAAGTTGCACTCGGATTTATTCCGGACAGAATAGCAATATATTTTTTGTCTCATAATAAAAAAATATATACGACAAGAAATGAAGAACAAATAAATAATGCAATAAAACTTTCCGTTGAGGTTGCCGAAAAAATTAATAATAACGAGTTCGAGCCTAATAAAGATAAGTGTGCTTATTGCGATTTTAAATCTTCTTGTAAATATAGTTGTCTTAAAACAAGAGAAGATGATTTTAAGGTAACGATCGCAGATCTTATATAAGGAGATAACGCTATGAAATTTATTTTGTTTGTAATAATGATGTTGTTTAGTGTACCTTGTTTTTGCCAGGACGAAGATTTTCAGGAAGAATTCATAGATTTTGAACCGCAAGAAATTAAAATAGAAAGAATAAAAGAAAATGATGATGCAACAGAAGATGAGCAATCTATTGCGAAAGAAAATGAACTTAAGACTCTTAAAGAACAAAGTGAAAAAGATTTAACAAAATTAAAAATGAAATTTGATTTAGAAGAAGATGGTATAAAAAGAATAGAAATTGAAAATCAAATTAAGGCAAAAAAAATAGAATATAAAGCAAAAAAATATGTAATTGATTGGCCGAATGTAACAACAGACGATTCCATTCAAAAAATATTAAAAGAAGCTGCAGAAACAAAAAGAGAAACGGCAAGTTTGTTAAATGAGTACGAATCTTTGTTGGAAGCTGATAACGAAAGATTTTTGGAAAGTGATACAGGATTAGATTTTTTACAATACGGATCTTCCGATCATGACGAAGAAATAAATGCCGGTGGCAGTAAACATAAAGTGTTGGCTTTAATGTCCGAAACAATGAATCCGTACATTGAAAGATTAAAATTTTTTCAAAAGAATTATTTCAGAAGTGAAAGCAGTGAAAGAATAAAAATAGTTTCTTTAAGTAAAACAAACAACAAAAATATGATAATAAAAATTGTTTATAGCGGGGAACAGACAGTAGTATATAATTTAAAATATGACTGTTCAAATATGAGCAGGGAAGATTTTGCCGTAACCAATAAGGCAAGTTTAAAAGTGAGTCCGCAATTTTCCGTAGGACAGAATAATAATGGAACATTGTCAAAGGTGTTAACAGGTTTTTATGTAAAAAATACGAGTACAAATGACGGTAAAGTTATAAAAGTTTCGGCAAATATAGATGAAATTTCCGAAATAGCAAGATACAAAAAAATATTTAAACAACACAATGCAGATAAATAGTAACCATATGAAAACTGTTTGGGGGAAAAGATGAACGATATTACTGTAATTAAATTCGGCGGAAGTTTAACAAAAAATAAAGAAGCTCAGAAAAAATTTATAAAAGAGTTGGCGGAAATTTCCAAGACACAAAAAATAGTCCTTGTTCACGGCGGGGGACCGGAAATAAACAATTTGCTTTCGAGATTGAATATAGAATCAAAATTTGTTAACGGTTTAAGATATACGGATGAACAAACTTTGGAAGCTGTAGAAATGGCTTTAAGCGGTAAAGTAAATAAAATGTTGACGGCAGAACTTATAAGATGCGGAGTAAAAGCCGTTGGTATATCGGCAAGAGACGGTTCTATTGCAATTTGTGATGTAAAAAAAGAGTTAGGGTTTGTAGGCGAGCCTGTAAAAATAGATATAAGTTTAATAGAAACTTTGATAAACGGGGGATTTTTTCCGGTAATATCTTCTGTAGGTATGGCAGAAGATACACATGCTTTAAACATAAATGCAGATACTCTTGCGACAAATATTGCCATATCTTTTAAAGCTTCTAAACTTATATTTTTAACCGATGTTGCCGGTGTCCTTGATAAAAATAAAAAAACTATACAAGAAATAAAGATAAATGAAGTTGATAATCTTATA
>CACWKJ010000165.1 GCA_902761395.1 uncultured Elusimicrobium sp.
AAGATATTATAGATATATATACTAAACAAGTGACAACGATATTGAATATGGACGATGTAAGCAGTGGTGATATGCAAGCTTCTATAGAAATTTTGGCTGCAGTAAGAGATATGTTAATAATGGTTAACAATAACAATAGTTTGATTGCATTGTTAGATAGTCAAGATACAAATATTTCCGATATATTGAAAGAGCTTGTAATAAGTAAAGCCGTTAATCAGAATGTGGTAGTATCAACAGTTAAAGACAGTGTTGCCAAATTGAAAGTTGAAGACGAGAACTTTGAAATAGATATAACTAAATTACAGAAAGTAGTGAAAGAGAAAGTATCATTCACAAAAGAAGAGTTGTTGAAAGATTTGGGAGCATTGCTTGCAGATGGTAGAGGCGCAGCAAAGAATAAGATGCCAGTGTCATTAATGAAATTGGCTGATATCCGTGCGATAGCAGCGGCAGCATAACGATAGGTAATAGAAAAAACAGATATAAAAAGGCAGATGAAAAAATCATCTGCCTTTTTAAATTGTAAAATAATATAATAATGGTATGATAAAAAATATAATAAACAAATTTATAATTAAAGAATATAAATTTAAATATTTAATATTCTCGATACTATCGGGAATACTATTCGGCTTATCGTTCCAAACATTTAATTTTTTTGTTCTTGCCTGGTTTGCTTTTATACCATTACTGTTTTGTATACAAAAAAACAATTTAAAATATTCAATTTTATATGGTTTTATTACCGGAATAACATATTCTTTAATAGCATTTAATTGGATGTTTTTGTTCTTGCTGAAAAATACAAACTCATTTATTGATTCTTTTATAGTTTCAATAATTGTATGGACGGGTTTAACATTATTCTTTATGGCTTGGGTAATAATTTTAAGCTTAACAAAAGAAAAAAATAACTTGTTGTTTATAATTCTTGCTGCTTCGGTTTGGACAGTATTGGAATATATAAGAAATTATTATTTTGGTAGTTTCCCGATAAATCTTTTAGGATATTCTCAAAGTTCTTTTATACAAATAATACAATTTGCGGATATTTTCGGAGTATACGGAATTTCTTTTATAATAATACTGATAAATTTGTTGCTGTTCTATTGGCTATTTAGGGGGAAAAAAAGATATTTGTTAAGTGCGATATTTATTGTTTGTTTGTTACTTCTATATGGCTTTACAAGAATAAATCAAATATCAAAAATAGACGATGAAAATGAAATAAAAATTGGTGTCGTTCAACCGAATATTAAACAAAAATATAAATCAAAAAAACAATATACGAGGAAAAGTCTTAGAGAACTTGAACGAACGGGAATATTTTTTGAAGGTAAATTTTTAGATATTTTATTGTATCCCGAAACAATTTTACCGCAATATTTAAATAAAAATGAAGATGTAAGAAGTTTTGTAAACAGAACAACACAATTAGCAAAGTATGTATTAATTGGTAATTTAGACGAAGAAAACTATAAAATATATAATTCTATTTTTATCGTATCAAAAAACGGAGAAATAATAGATAAATATAAGAAAAGGCATCTCATATTATTTGGAGAATACATCCCTTTTCAAGGTTTCTTGGAAAGGCTGTTTTCCAAATTTATCTCTGACAATAATTTAACACAAGAAATAGAACTAAAAGTTTTTAAACTTGATAAATATACTTTGGGAATAAATATTTGTTCGGAAAACTATTATCCTTATTTATCAAGAGAATTGGTTTTAAAAGGTGCAAATCTATTAACCACACATTCAAATGATGCTTGGTGTGATGGCCTTTCGTATCCGTACCAACATTTTATTATGAATATTTTTAGAGCAATAGAAAACAGAAAATATCTTATTGTTGCAGCAAATACCGGAATATCCGGAGTAATTTCACCAACCGGCAAAGTTATAAAACAAACAGATAATCAGGAACAAACAGCTTTTGAAGAAAATGTATATACGAATAATTATATAACGATTTATGATAGAATCGGAGATGTTTTTGTATGTCTGTGTATGTTATATACAGGTGTCTTCTTGTTATTTGCTTTTTTTCTTGGAAAGAGAAAAAGACATAATATAAAAAATAAAAGCTCCCAATAAATGAGAGCTTTTATTTAATTATAATCAAATCAATTATTATCTTATTAACGAAATTTTATAAGTGTATTCAAAAGGTACAATATTAACTTTGCCTTCTCTTGAAAGCCATCCCAATGCCAAATAAAGCATTGTGTTTGAAAGTCCTAAATGAGCTTTAATCTTTATCGGTGTAGACTCACCGTTTTCATTCAAGAAGTGCCATATTTGTCCTGCTGCCATACCTATTCTATCTTGCATAATCTTTTCCTTAAATTACATTTTTTCTATAACAAACAAATCTTGCTGACTGTTTATCGGTTCACCGTTTTCCACCAAAACTTTTACTATCTTTGCTCTTTCGGTGGCCTTAATTTCATTCATAACTTTCATGGCTTCAACGATACACAAAGTTTTGCCTGTTTCAACAACGTCACCTTCTTTTACAAACATCGGAGATGTCGGTGAAGGGGATCTGTAAAATACTCCCGTGATGGGGGATTTTATTGTGCTTTCACCTAAAACAACTTCTTGTTGAGGTTCAGGAGAAGAAACTTCCTGTTTCGCAGGTGCATTTGCCGTTGATTGTGCAACTCTTTGAACAGGTCTTGAATAGTTTTTTCTTCTGATATGCAACTTCATATCAGAAGAATCTATTCTTATTTCTTCAACCTTTTCCTGTTGCATCACTTCATATAAAGATTTTACTTTTTCTTCTAAATTATTTTCTTTAGCGGACATAACTATACCTTTTATAATTACATAGTTTTACTTAAATTAATTCTTCCTTTTTAACGTGTTTCTTGGAAAGTTTTGAAATATGAACAAGACCTTCTTTTCCCGGAAGAATTTCTACAAAGGCACCGAAATTCATAATTCTTGTAACTTTACCTTTGTATTCTTTTCCTACTTCAACTTCCGCCGTTAAACCTTCAACCATGCTTTTTGCCGTTTCAACAGCTAAAGCATTAGGACTTGAAATAAATACTGTTCCGTCTTCTTCAATAGATATTTCAACTCCGGTAGATTCCTGAATACCTTTTATTGTTTTTCCTCCGGGGCCGATTACGGTTCCTATTTTACTTTGCGGAATTACAAAAGATACCATTCTCGGAGCATATTTTGAAAGTTCCGGTCTCGGCTGCGGGAGAGTAGCTTCTATCTTACCGATAATTTCCATTCTTCCTACTCTTGCTTGTTCAAGAGCTTTTGCCATAATTTCGGTTGTTAAACCGTCAATTTTTATATCCATTTGTAAAGCTGTAATACCTTTTCTTGTACCTACAACTTTAAAATCCATATCACCTAAATGATCTTCCATGCCCATGATATCGGTTAAGATAACATAGTTGTCACCTTCTTTCATAAGTCCCATTGCGATACCTGCACATGTTGCTTTAATAGGAACTCCGGCATCTAACAATGCCAAACAACCGCCGCAAACAGATGCCATTGAAGATGAACCGTTGGATTCCGTAATATCGGAAACTATTCTTATTGCATAAGGGAAATCTTTTTCATCGGGAAGAACAGGTTTTAAACCTCTTCTTGCCAAATTACCGTGACCGATTTCTCTTCTTCCCGGTGATCTTTCAGGTTTTGGTTCACCTGTTGCATATCCGGGGAAATTATAATGTAATAAAAATCTTTCTTTATATTCGCCGGTTAATTCGTCCATAACCTGTTTATCTTCAGGGCTGCCTAAAGTAACGGTTGCAAGAGATTGAGTTTGACCTCTTGTAAATATTGCACTTCCGTGAGCTCTCGGTAAATAACCTACTTCGCAAGTTATAGGTCTTATTTCCGTTAATGCTCTGCCGTCGGTTCTTATATTTTTTGTTAAAACAAGTTTTCTTGCTTCTTTATAAAAAATATCTTCCATAACAAAATCTATTAATGCGGATTGTTCAGGATATTTTTCGGCAAGTTTATCCTGCATTTCTTTTTTGAATGTTGCCCAGGTAACTTCTCTTTGAGTTTTTTCTTTTATTGTTACACACTCTTGAGCCTTAGGCAATGTTTCCGATTCAACTTCAGCTTTTAAGTTTGCATCTATAACAGGTTCCGTTATAGGAAGTTTTTCCTTTGTAGGAAGAGCTTTTATAAATTTACAAATTTTGCTGATTTCTTCTTTTGCAAGATTCAATGCATCCAACATTTCCTGTTCGGAAAGTTCCGATGCACCTGCTTCAACCATTGTTAAAGCTTCTTCGGTTCCGCTAACAACCAAATCCAAGTCGGATTGTTCTCTTTCCTGAATTGTAGGATTTACAACGAATTCTCCGTTGATTCTTCCTATTCTTACGGAAGCGATATCTTTTTCAAAAGGTATGTTTGAAAGATGAAGTGCAACAGATGCACCTAATATACTTATAATATCAGACGGGTTTTCTCCGTCGTGAGATATTACCATTGCAACTATCTGAGTATCGTTTCTCCAAAATTCCGAAAATAACGGTCTGATACTTCTGTCTATAAGTCTGCTTACAAGAATTTCGCTTTCTTTCGGCTTAGCTTCTCTTTTGAAGAAACCGCCCGGAAATCTTCCGGTAGAATAAGCTCTTTCTTTGTAATCTACGGTTAACGGCATGAAATCCGTTCCTTCTTTTGGTGTTGATGATGCAACCGCAGTAACCAATACCATAGTGTCGCCAACTCTAACAACACAAGCACCGTTAGCTTGTTTTGCGAGTTTGCCCGATTCAATGGAAATTTCTTTGCCTGCAACAATCAACGATGTTTTTATTTGTTCCATTTTTACTCCATCAGTCCGCCTATAAACATCACACAAAAGATCCACACAACTACATATATAATGGAATTGAGTGCATCCTTTGTGTTTACGACGGACTTAAATTTTTTTTACTTTCTTAAGTCTAATTTTTTCAAAATAGCTGTGTAAGACTCTTTGTCTGTTCTTTTTAAATAATCAAGAAGTCTTCTTCTTTGACCAATCATCTTTAAGAAACCTACTCTTGAAGCAAAATCCTTAGGAAACTTTTTAAAATGATTTGCCAAATAATTGATTCTTGTTGTCAACAATGCAACTTGAACTTCAGGTGAACCTGTATCGGTTGCATGTGTTTTAAATTTTTCTACTACTTCTTTCTTTTGAAATGCCATTTACTTCTCCCCCAAATATAAATTGCTAAATAATTTTAAAAATTTAAACTATTTAAACTAAGCAGATATTTTACAAAATTGGTTTTTAAAAGTAAACACACACTACAATTTATAATTTGTAATTTGCAATTTACAATGTTTGAAAAATTTTGTTCGGTAATTTTAGTGTTTGCAAAATTTATAAAATTTAGGTAACATTAAAAAACATACATATTATTATATATGTATATTTTTCCAAGGGTATTGACAAAAAGGAAACTAACAAATATAATCTAAACTTAATTTAGGTTATGGAAAAATTGTTAGTAAGTTTTGATGATTTTAAGAAAAGTAAGAAATTAGTCGTCGAAAATAAACCCTTTCCTTTTGAGTATGATAAGGAAATTATAAAGTCGGCTAATCTC
>CACWKJ010000166.1 GCA_902761395.1 uncultured Elusimicrobium sp.
GTTTATACGGATGTTTATGAAGGAATAAAAAATGAAGAATATTCCATATTGCTGGGTACTCAAATGGTAACAAAAGGATTCGATTTCCCGAGAGTATCTTTAGTATGTGTGGTTGATGCCGACACATCTTTGTATTTGCCGGATTTCAGATCTTCGGAAAGAACTTTTCAGCTTATTACCCAGGTAGCCGGAAGATGCGGAAGAGCGGAAATAAAGGGGAAAGTGTTAGTACAAACAAAACATCCGGAAAATTATGCTTTAAAATTTGCCAAAGAATATAATTATAAAGACTTTTACAATCAGGAAATAGAGTTTAGAAAAGATTTGTCTTATCCTCCTTTTTGTAATATAGCTAAACTTACCGTCAGGAACAAAGATAACAAAAAATCGTTTGAGTTTACGGAAAGAGTTTATAAATTTATCGAAGAACAAATAAATAAATCAAACTATCCGATATCAATACTCGGCCCTGCACAATCTTATATTTCAAAATTGAACGGAACTTACAGATGGCAAATAATATTAAAGGGTGACCGAAAACAGTTAAAAGAAGTGTTGGAACAATTGCAGTCTTTACTAAAATTACCTTCGGGAACATTTATCAATATAGAACTCGATCCGAGTGATTTGTTGTAATTTATATGACAATTTTATAGAATAAGCAAAATTTAAAAGCAGGTGGTTATATGAAAAAATTTAATTTGTTACTTTTGTCTGTTTGTATGTTCTTTTTGATTGGTTGCGGTGATGAAATATCCAAGTTAAAAAAACAGGCAGATAATAATGATGTGTCCGCTCAAATAAAACTTGCCCGAATTTACTATTCAGGTAATGATAAAGTTAAGCAAGACTTTAAAGAATCTTTCAAGTACTACTCTAAAGCTGCGGAAAACAATGATATTGATGCACAACTTGAAACTGTTTGGATGTCCTTCGGCGGTAAGGGAACAGACAGAGATTATCCTAAAGCAACAGCATTGTTAACCAAATATGCGGATAACGGTAATAAAAAAGCACAAGAAGTTTTAGCTTCAATGTATTATTTCGGTATTTTTGTTAAAAAAGATTATAAAAAAGCTTTTGAGTTGTTTTTAATAGCGGCTGAAGACGGAAAACTTTATGCTCAGGAAAAGCTCGGTGATATGTATTATGAAGGCGAATATGTAAAGAAAAATTATACAAAAGCTCTTGAATGGTATAGAAAAGCATCGGAACAAGGCAGCTTATACGGGAAAATAGCTGCAACAGAAATAGAACAAATGGATATTAAAGGCGAACTTTAATAATATTGAAGAAAAAGTATAAAAAGGAGGAGTTTTAAATGAAGAAGTTATCAGCAGTAGTATTGTCGTTAATGCTTTGTGTAAGCATGTCTTTTGCTGCAAGAGGTGGAAGCAGTAGCAGTACATCTTCTTCTCAAAAGAAATCATCAAGCAGTTCAAGTTCATCAGGCGGCAGTTTCGGTTTAGGTTATTCTCAAGTAAATTTTAATCAATCTATTAACGGAGTTGGAAACGGAAACATAAGCTTTGCTTTTGATGAAGTTGCCGGAAGATATTGGTTCGATGACAAACTTGCTATAGATGTTCAGTTGGGATTCGGCAGTGGAGACGCAACATCAAGATTTTTAATCGGCGGAAAGGTTATCGGCAATGTTTTGACAATTAACAATTTAAATGTTTATTTGTTCGGCGGTCTTGCTTTAGGCAGTTTTACATTAAAGACCGGCCCTCAAGATCAAGATTTTTCTCTCTTATCAATTCATGGTGGTGTAGGTGCGGAATATTATGTTCTTCCTTGTTTATCCGTTCTTACGGAAATGGGTATTCGTTATATAAGCGTTAAACCGGATGATTTTGATAGCCGTAACGATTTCGGAGTATATGCAGACTGGTTACCTCAAGCAGGTTTAAGATATTATTTCTAATTGTTGATAAACAACTTAAAATAAAATCGGCTTGTAACAGATTTATCGTTACAAGCTGATTTTTTTATATGCTCTTTATAAATGGTTGTATTACTCTGTCTAAAGTGTTGTTTACGAAAGATATTACCATACCGTAATTTGTTATCGGTATATTTTTATCCGCGGCATAATTTAATCTGGATATCATTTGTTTTTTGTTAATCATACATCCGCCGCAATGTATAATTAAAGAGTACTGTTCCAGATTTTTAGGATAATCTATTCCTGAAGAAACATCGAATTTTATTTCAAAACCTAAATATTTGCTTAACATTTTAGGAATTTTTACTCTGCCGATATCGTCTTTACTTGCATGATGAGAACATGCTTCGGCTATAAGAATTTTATCTGTAGGTTTTAAATTTTTAATTGCTTTAATTCCGTTAAGCATGGTTTTAAAATCCGACTTATTGGAAGAAAAAATTATCGAAAAAGTTGTAAATGCTGTATCTTCGGGAATAATATCCAAAACTTTTTTTACAACCTGGCTGTCACAAATTACGATATCGGGTTTATCTTTTAATTTTTCCAATGTCTGTTTAAGTTCTGTTTCTTTTGTTATTATAACGACAGCATTTATATCAAGACATGCTCTTATCATTTGTACCTGAGGTAAAATAAGTCTTCCTTTCGGTGCTCCCAAATCCAAGGGAACAACCATAACAACCGTTTGAAAACTTTTTATTATGTTTTGTGTAAGAGGTTGTAAATTTAAACTTTCTTCCGGAATTACGGAAAGAAGGTTTTGTTTTAATGATGCTAAAAATTGTTCTCTGTAATTTTTATCTTGTAATAACTCCGTTTCAATAAATTTATAAGATGATATTTCTTTTATAAAGTTTTCGGCTAATGATTTCTTTCTATAATTGTTTATAACAAACAGAAACGGTGTTTTTTTGTTGCTT
>CACWKJ010000167.1 GCA_902761395.1 uncultured Elusimicrobium sp.
TCTTTTGTAAATGCTACATAAGAAGGAAATGCTTTCCCGCCCAAAGTTGTTCCTTCTGCGGAAGGAATAAGTGTTACTTTTCCTCCCTCCATAACTGCCGCTGCCGAATTCGATGTACCCAAATCAATTCCAATAATCTTAGACATTTTCTTGTCCTCCTAATTTATATTTTTTACTTTTTATTTTTCTTCGGAATTTTCTTCTTCTGCCACTTTGTCTTCTTCTTTCTTCTTTGCTACTTTTACTCTTGCAGGTCTCATAAGTTTCCCGTTTAATTTATATCCGTTTTGATAAACCGCAAGCACTGTTCCTTCTTCCGCTTCGTCTGTTTCAACCTGATCCAACGCTTCGCACACATTATGATCAAATTTTTTGTTCAAACATTCTATTTTTTCTACACCTTCTTCCTTCAACATTTTGCTAAATTCGTTGTATATCATTTCAAGGCCGACTTTAATACTTTTTAAATCTTGTCCTGCTCTAACACTTATCATTGCTTGTTCAAAAACATCGTATATACTTATATTTCTTTCCAATATTTTTGCTTTACCGAAATTTATATATTCCCCTTTTTCTTTTTCTGTTCTGTTCCTTAAAGTTTGATATTCGGCAACACTTCTTAAATATTCTGCTTTATATTCGTCTGCCTGTTTTTGTTTTTCTTCCAAAGACTGTTTCAAAATATCAAATTCGGACAATTTTACTTCTCTTGCTATATCTTCAACTTTTTCTTCCGCTTTTTCAATTTTTTCTTCTGCAATTTTTTCTGCTTTCTCTTCTATTTTTTGTTCTTCTTTTTCTTTATTCTTCATCTTGCTCATCTCCCATTTTTAATAAGAAACCGTTAACTATATTTGAAACAGAATTTACAAGTGCCATCATTTTATCGTAATCCATTCTTTTAGGACCTATTATTCCTAAAACACCTACTATTTTATCTCCATAAGAATAAGATGTTTTTACTACACTTAAATTCTTTAATTCCGTCAAATCCTGACCACCTATTTTTACATTTACCGTTGCTTCATCTAAATCTTTACCTATAATTTCTATAAGTCTATCTTTATCTTCATTTAATTTCATTAAACTTCGTGCCGACTCAAAATCCGTAAAATCCGGAACCGATAACACATTCGATGTTCCGTCTACATAAATATCTTCCTGAATACTGTCTATAACGCTGCAAATTTGTTCCGCAAGCTGCAACATATCATTTTGTTTATCCTGATATTTTTCTACTTCAACTATCAAGCGTTTTGATGCTTCTTCTACCGTTAAACCTCTTAGTTTGTTATTTAAGAATTTCTTCAATTCATATAATTCTTCACTGTCTACACTTAAATTTATCATCTTATGTTTAACAATACCGGTTTTAGTTAAAAGTATTACCATAATCTGACTTTTTGAAACTTGCATCAACTCTATATTTCTTATTTCGTTAACTTTTGTTTTCGGAGCCGTAATAAATCCCGTATAATTGGAAAGTCCCGACAATATTTTAGAAGTTTGAGATAAAAGACTTTCTATTTCTTTTGTCTTTTTTTCGTATTCCTGTTTAATTCTTTCTTCTTCTTCAACCGCCAACCTTTGTAATTCAACCAAGGAATTAACATAAGCTTTATAACCTGCATCCGTAGGTATTCTACCGGCAGATGTATGAGGATGAGTTAAATATCCGTCTTTTTCAAGTTCCGCCATCAAATTTCTTAATGTAGCGGGAGATAAATTAAATTTATATTTTTGTTCCAGTACACTCGAACCGACAGGTTTACCTGTTTTTATATACTCGTGAATAACGGCATATAAAACTCTTGCCTTTCTTTCCTGTAAAATACTTTCGGATATTTGTCTCATACAATCCTCTAAAAATTACTCCGTAGTTTTTTTTATTTTTTTAGTTTTTCTTAAATTAGCACTCTATCAATATTAGCACTTAAATCTTACAAGTGCTAATTATAACACAGTGTTTAAAATTTGTCAAGTTTTTATTTTTTATCGACGATAATTCCAAAATAAAAAAAATCTGCATCGGTCAACATAACCGATGCAGACAATATAAAAGTTTTAATATTTTATTTATTAATATTACAAGATATCCATATTAATTTGTTCCAACAAAACTCTCAATTTAAGGTTATTTGGCTGTAAGTTATAGGCCAACTCAGCATACTCTCTCGCTTCACCCAATCTTGTTGCTTTAAAACTTTTAACAGCTTTATCGTAAAAAGTTTTTACTCTTTTAGTCGTTGTTTCCTGTAAAACATAATATCTGTTCATTCCTACATAATAAATAAATTTAGGATATTTTTGATAAAGTTTATATATACAATCAGATGACTTTTCAAATTTTTCTTTAACAAAATAGTCTATAGAATCTATAAAAAGATGTCTATCGCTAACATCTTCTATTGAATACAAAATCAAATCTTTTTCATTTTCCAATCTTTGACGGAAAGCAGATATTGGTTCTTCCGGGGATAATTCTTCTATTTTCTTTATAAACAAAAAGCCTTCATAACAATTTCCTTCTTTAATTGTTCTTCTAAGTTCAACAACCAAATCATTAACTAATGTTTTTTTATAGTATGCTTCTTTTTCTTTTACCAACAAAATTTTATTTCTCAGTTCAGTGGCTTTTTCATTATCAATAGAGACTTCAAAAATTTTATCAAGAGCTTTTTCCGCTTCAACAAAATTTCCTTCGCAATAGTAATTTTTTGCTTTTTGTAAATCTCTATAATAAGCACTCTTTTCCACTTTTTTATGCTCTTGAGTGTTCGAACTACTCTTGGTTATTGCAGTACAAAAAGACGACAAAAAAACAATT
>CACWKJ010000168.1 GCA_902761395.1 uncultured Elusimicrobium sp.
TAAAATGGTCATGGAAATTATTGAACCGATAAATACTGTAACAATGGTGTTTGGAATTTCTATAAAAGTTTCCGCAATGTAGTTTGCAACTATAGATAAAAATCCGGAATTATCAATAAGGAAAAGATTTCTGAAAAGTTCCGTAAAATAAATAGAGTAAGGTTGTTTAAATATTGCATCATGGAAAATTACATTTTTTACTATTGACGAAGGTATTGCTATTATTAAACCTGCGGCAATTGCTGCAAACAATACAAATTTTACAGCTATAAAAAATGTTTGTTTGAAATTGTTCCTGTTTTTGCTTTTGGTGTTAAACAATACTAAATTACCGGTTTCCGCAAGCCATCCCCAAACTATGGCTCCTGTCATGTTTATTACTGCTAAATAAATAAAGTGCGGTGAAGTAATGTTTGATAAAACAATAGGAGTTGCAATTGCGGCAATTAATGCCCAAACGGTTCCGAGTGTCATTGCAACAACAAAAGTTCCAACCATATCGAAAGTCAAAAATCTGTAACTGTTTTCATAAACGAAACTATGTCCTGCCCAATTTAGTAACACGGCAAAACATGTTATAAGAATATGAAATCTTTTTTTATAAAAAGAATCATATATATCGGAAAATGTATCTTTGATACCCATGCTAATATAATAGGAATAAAATGAAATTTTTGCAAGATATTTTTAAAAGATATAAAAATTTGACAAACTTCTTAAGATTGTTGTATAATACCAAAACAAGTTTTTGGCATTGGGAATGTGGTGTAGCCTGGTTTAACACACTGCCCTGTCAAGGCAGAGACCGCGGGTTCAAATCCCGTCGTTCCCGCCAAGAACTAGAATAAAAGTCCTTCCTTACCCGGAAAGGACTTATTTTTTTTGGTGATGATATGAAATTTGACAAATTTACCAATGTAGCTGTTGAAAGCGCATATAAAGGTGCTGAAGTTTTATTGAAATATTTCAACAATATAAAGAAAATCGAATATAAAGGCAGAATAGATCCCGTAACAATAGCGGACAAAACTTCGCAAAAAGCAATAGTCGATAATATAAAACAATATTTCCCTTTACATAATATTATTGCCGAAGAACAAGATTCAACTTTAGCACAAAATAATAATGATTATTGTTGGATTATAGATCCGTTGGACGGAACCGTAAATTATGTTCACGGTGTTCCTGTCTTTGCAATTTCCATAGGGTTAAAATATAAAAATGAAATAATATCAGGAGTAATATATGCTCCTGCATTAAAAGAAATGTTTGTTGCTCAAAAAGGGAAAGGTGCATATTTAAACAATAAAAAAATAACAGTTTCAAAAATAAAAGAAATGGTAAGAGCTTTACCGGTAACAGGTTTTCCTTACTATGTAAAAGAAAATCCTGTAAGAGTAATAAAAAACTTTAAAAATGTAATGCTTGAAACTCAAGGGTTAAGAAGATTTGGTGCCGCATCAATAGATTTGGCTTATGTTGCCTGCGGAAGATTCGATTTCTTTTGGGAAGAAGGTTTAAAACCTTGGGATGTGGCTGCCGGAATTGTTATATTAAAAGAAGCGGGCGGAAAAATAACCGATTTTTCCGGAGGTAAAGATTTTCTCTTTGGCAAAACAATTGTTGCTTCAAACAAAGTATTACATAAAGATATATTAAAGGTCTTAAATGAAACAGGAAAAAGTAAATAAGATAATAAAAATACTTGATAAAGAGTATGGTGATGTTGATATTGCACTGAACTTTTCAAATGTATTTGAACTTATGGTTGCAACAATCCTTTCGGCACAATGTACAGATAAAAGAGTAAATATTGTAACTTCTACTTTGTTTAAAAAGTACAAAACAATAAAAGATTATGCAAATGCGGATTTGAAAGAATTTGAAAACGATATAAAATCTACCGGTTTTTACAGAAATAAAGCAAAAAATATTATAGAAACGGCAAACATAGTATTAAACAAGTTTGACGGCGTTGTTCCCAAAACAATGGAAGAACTTATAACCCTTAAAGGCGTGGCAAGAAAGACTGCAAATATAGTTTTAGGCAGCGGATACGGAATAAATGTGGGGATAGCGGTTGATACACATGTTATCAGATTAACTAATTTAATAGGATTATCAAAAAATTCCGATCCTAAAAAAATTGAACAAGATTTAATGAAAATCATTCCGAAAAAATATTGGAAAAATATTTCTTTTATGATACAAACATTGGGCAGAAGAGTATGTATAGCAAGAAGACCAAAATGTGATATTTGCCCTGTAAATAAGTTGTGCAATTATTATAATAAGAAAGTTAAAAATTGACTGTTTTTTAATATTTTTATATACTTTACAAGCTTTATTTGTTATAGAATAAGAAAATGGTGCGATGCCCGAGTTGGTTAAGGGGACGGTCTGCAAAACCGCCTTGCATCGGTTCGAATCCGATTCGCACCTTTTTTATTTTGCTCGGTTAGCTCAGTTGATTAGAGTGCTTCCTTGACGTGGAAGAGGTCGTAGGTTTGACTCCTACACCGAGCACTTTATTAATTTACAATTGATAATTATAAATTGATTATAAAATATAAATTGTCGTTCCGGGGGATTTATGGCAAGTAATTTTTCGTTTGATATTGTATCCGAAGTAAATTTTATGGAAGTTGATAATGCTATAACTCAGGCACAAAAAGAACTTTCGCAAAGATACGATTTTAAAGGTTCAAAATCTTCCATAGATTATAATAAACAAGACAAAAAAATCACTTTAATAGGTGATGACGAATTTAAATTAAAAGCTTTAATAGATATAGTTGAAGGAAAATTTGCAAAAAGAGGCGTTCC
>CACWKJ010000169.1 GCA_902761395.1 uncultured Elusimicrobium sp.
CACATTGAATAAAGTTGTATATCTTTAACGATAACTATTTCTTCATATTCTTCCGTTTGATAATGAACGGAAATTATATTATCAATATCTTCGTTGTACCCGTCAAAAAACTCTTCATAAAATTCCGCTACTCTTTCGGGAGTTCTTTTTATACCTTCTCTTTTTGTATCTTCCCCGAAAGCATCCAACATCATCGATACCGCTTTTTGAAATTTTTGTTTGTTAAATGTTTTTTTTGTTTTATTTTTCTTCATTGTTATCTTCTTCTTTATTATCTATTTTTGCAAACAAATCGTTCTGAAAAGTTTCCGCTTTGGTTTTTCTTACTTTTTTTACTTTCAATTGTTCTTCTTTTTTTTCTTCTTTTACTTCTTTTTTATCTTCAACTTTTTCTTCCTGTTTCGACTCTTCCGTCTTAGGTTCTTCTTGTTTTACGGTTTCCGGTTCGGCTTTAATTTCCGGTTCTTTTTTCTCTTGTTCAACAGGAGCGGGAGTTTCTTCTTTTTTTACCGGTTCCTGTTCCACAGGTTCCAACTCTTGTCCTTCCATTATCTTGTTAACCTGTTCACCGTTTAACGTTTCTCTTTCTATTAAAGCTTTAACCAAATTATCTAATTTGTCTCTGTTTTCTTCCAATATTTTTTTTGCTTTGTTTTTAGCTGTCGTAACTATATTCTTTACTTCTTCATCAATAAGTTCTGCCGTCTTGTTGGAATGTTTTTGTGTTCTTGAAATATCTCTGCCTAAAAATACTTCTTCACTGTCTTTTTCCAAAGCAAGTGTACCTATTTTGTCACTCATACCGAATGCAGTAACCATTTTTGTAGCAATTTGTGTTGCTCTTGAAATATCGTTTGAAGCTCCCGTGGTTATATCGCCAAACACAATTTCTTCGGCTACTCTGCCGCCCATAAGTATTGCAAGTCTGGCTTCAATTTCGGATTTCGAACTTAAAAATTTATCTTCCAACGGAACCTGTAATGTGTATCCCAATGCTCTGCCGCTTGCCATTATGGTAACTTTATGAACAGGATCCGTGTTCGGAATCATTTTAGCAACAATTGTATGTCCTGCTTCGTGATAAGCAATAATACTTTTTTCTTTATCCGAAATAACTCTCGATTTCTTTTGAGGTCCCGCCATTATTTTATCTATAGCTTCTTCAAAGCATTTCATCGTAACGGTTTCTAAATTTTTTCTTGCTGCAAGAAGGGCCGCTTCGTTTGCAAGATTAGCTAAATCCGCACCTACAAATCCCGGAGTTCTTCTTGCCAAAACTTTTATATCAACTTCTTTATCCATCTTAATGTTTTTAACATGAACTTTTAAAATTTCTTCTCTGTCTTTTAAGTCGGGAGTATTAACTACAACTTGTCTGTCGAATCTTCCCGCTCTAAGTAGTGCCGGATCCAGCACATCCGGTCTGTTTGTTGCAGCTATTATTATAACACCTTCTTTAGTATCAAATCCGTCCATTTCCACAAGAATTTGGTTTAATGTTTGTTCTCTTTCATCGTTACCGCCGCCGAGACCTGCACCTCTGTGTCTTCCCACCGCATCGATTTCATCTATAAAAAGTAAGCACGGTGCATTTTTTCTGCCTTGTTCAAACAAATCTCTAACTCTGGATGCACCTACACCTACAAACATTTCCACAAATTCGGAACCGCTCGAAGAAAAGAAAGGAACACCTGCTTCACCCGCAACCGCTTTTGCAAGTAAAGTTTTACCTGTTCCCGGAGCACCTGCAAGTAAAACACCTTTAGGAATTTTACCGCCGAGCTTTTGAAATTTAGAAGGACTTTTTAAGAACTCGACTATTTCCTGCAACTCTTCTTTTGCTTCTTCACAACCTGCAACTTCTTTAAATGTTATTTTTTTACCGTTATCGGCAAGTCTTGCTTTACTCTTGGCAAAAGTCATAGCTTGTTTTCCGCCTGCAGACATACCTCTCATTATCCACAACCAGAAAAGTATTAAAAGAATTATAGGTCCCCAACTGAAAATCAAAGGTCCCAACCATCCGTTTTGTGCTTTACCGGAAAATTTTTGTACTTTATTATTTTCCATATCTTCAACAAGTTTAGGATCTTCCAACGGAATTGTTTTAAACTTTTTTTGATTACCTTCTTTATCCGTAAACTCGCCTTCTATCAATTCGGGAGTAACAACAGCATTTATAATCTTACCTTCTTTAACACTCTGTTTAAATTGGGAATACGGCATTTCTTCCGTATTGGATTTTTTTGTTGAACTTTGTATAAAAGCAAACAATATAACAAACATCAATATCCAAAAAATAATTCCCCAAGAATCTTTTTTCTTCATTTTCATAAACTACACACCTCTTTATATAACACCTATGTAAGGTAAACCTCTGTATTTACCGTTATAGTCTAATCCGTAACCTACAATAAATTCGTTATCTATTTCAAAGCCGAAATAATCTATTTTTATATTTTTAAATTTTTCAACTTTTTTATTTATAAAAGTACAAATTTTTACACTGTTGGCTTTTCTCTTAATAAACAAATCTTTAACATACGAAAGAGTTCTTCCGCTGTCGCAAATATCTTCCACAAGCAAAATGTCTTTACCTTTTATATCTTCAACAACATCACACAAAAATTTTATTTTGCCCGATGATTTTTTACCTTTATACGATGCAACTCTTATAAAATCCAATTCAAAATCGACATTAAGATTTCTTATTATATCGCTGCAAAAAACTACACTTCCCGTCAACACAGACACTACAACCAACTTTTTGTTTTTAAAATCTTTATTTATC
>CACWKJ010000170.1 GCA_902761395.1 uncultured Elusimicrobium sp.
TGTTTAATGCTTTGGAACAAACTTTGGCAGAGCAAATTTATGCAAGACCATTATCTGCACAAGAAAAACTTTCTATAAAACAAAAAGAATTTGAATATGCACATATGAAAGGAATAAAAACATTATCCGATGTTGGTAGCTTTATAGTTGGAACGTTAGGTTATATGTTCTTAAAAGCACCTTTTGTAAGTGTACTTAGCAGTGTTTATGGCTCAAAGAGTGTTGCAAGATCGAGTTGGCAGGTTCCAAGTTTAGCAGAATCGTTACCGGGTATAGGTGCTATTATGACTATGAACGTATTATCAGGTATGTTAAATGTTGGTGCAAAAGCATTAGGAACAGCAATTCAGGGTAGAATAAAAACTAATAAAGATAGTGATGATAAAGTGGAATTGAGTGCTTTTGGTAATTTGTTAGCTGCAGGAATTACTTTTGGTAGTGTAATAAAACAAGTATATGAAAATAAAGTTTCCATTCCTAAACAAATAAATAAATTGAATAGTTTAGTTGATTCTACCCTTGCATATGTTTCAAAACAGGATTCTGAAGGATCAAAGATAGCAGAAAAAGGTGAAACAGCAAATATAGGTACAATAACAGATTTAACAGATTTAACAGATTTAACAGATTATGAATATGCCTTAATAACAGATAAAGATACCATAACAACTCCTGTAATAGCATACTTTGATAAGAATCATGTCGCTAAAGTTAACAGTAAAGAAGATATAGAGAAGATAGAAACACAAGGATACACATTTACGGGAATAGTATTGGCAGATAAGAATGAGATAGCAAATAATAAAGGAATGAGTGAAGAAATACTGCTTAACAGAGTATATGGAGTAATGAAAGCAGATGAAGTATCTGATACAATCAAATACTTGTTAACGGTATACAAAGCAGGAGATAGAGTAGAAGAGATGATGAATTACATAGGAGCAACAGGTTACACCGGAGAAGATATAAATGCTGCTGTAATCAGGAAGATAGAAAATGTAGTTCAAATGGGAGCGGAAGGTAAATTACCTAAATTGATAGTGGATGCACAAGTAAAAGCGCTTACCGGAATGAGAGAATTATTGTTTGCATCACTTGATGAAGAAAAGAATTGGTTGGATACAGCAAGTGAAACACAAATAGTTGCTAAGGTAGAAGCAAACAGAAAAGTAAGCCAAAGTGTAATAACGAAATCCGTAAGCAGCGGAAAGATAAGTACTGATTTTGTAATAAATATAGTTAAATTGCAAAAGTCTATAGCAGATAAAGATTTAGGCGAGAAATTAGTACAGGTTCAAGAGTTAATGAAAACAGGTAAGACAGATTTAGGCGCATTGTTGGCAATAAACGGCGAAGAAGATTTGAAGATGCCTATGGATATGTTTAACATATCGGATATTTATGCTATAGCGGCAGCAGCATAAAACGACAATGTACAATTTATAAAAAACAACTTAACTATACAATAAAAAAGGCAGATGAGAAAATCATCTGCCTTTTGAATTTTAAAATAAAAGTTCTTTAATTCTTGGTGGAGGTGGCGGGAATTGAACCCGCGTCCGAAAAAGTTTCAGTAAGAGTACTACAAGTTTAGTCCGGAAAGATTTATCTCGTTTATAAAACCATTACCGGACGGAATTGTTTTATAAACCAGTCCCGTTAGAATTTCATGTTAGCTTGACGGAACAAGCAAATTAACACTAACCTGCTCTTGTCGGTTTATCCTAATAGCAGGTGTCAAAGGTAAACCGTAGCTGAGTTAAGCAGCTATAGGCATGAATGCTGGAACCATAGGTTTCAACATCATGTTGTTAGGAACGATTTGTTTGTCGTTTCTTTTTCGGTCGATTAGTAACCGAGCCATCGACCAACTCGGACTTGCACTCTTTACATCTTTCATTCCCGTCGAACCCAACTCACCCCCAAAACATTATGAGTTGTTGTTTCGTTTGTTTTTAAAGAACTCTTTTATTATTCTAGCACAATCTTGCTCTAAAAGTCCACTATATATTTTTATTTTGTGGTTTGTTCTTGCTTTTGAAATATCTAAAATACTACCGCAAGCACCTGCTTTAATATCTTTCGCGCCGAAATATAAATTTTTTATTCTTGCAAGAATTAATGAACCCATACACATTGAGCATGGTTCAATGGTAACATATATGGAACAATCATTTAATCTGTAGTTGTTTAGTTTTTTACAAGCTTTTCTTATTGCAACAATTTCGGCATGAGCGGTAGTATCTTTTAACGTAATACTTTTATTGTATCCTTTAGCAATAATTTTGTTATCTTTTACAATAACGGCACCGATAGGCACTTCATCTTTTTCTTGTGCTTTTTCGGCACACTTTAGCGCTTGTTGCATAAAATAAATATCTTGTTCCGTCCACTGTTCTTTTTTCATGCCGTTGTCCCGGATTTTTGTGATATAAGCTACTCAGCAGGTTCAATGTGCTGAATCAATAACTCTCTTATATTCTGCGGAATTCTTGTCGGCTTAAAAGCATAATTTACCAACGGATGTTTCGTAAAACCGGTAACCAACAATTTATCGTTACATTTAACTTTATAACTAAAGGTAACTGTTACATGTTTGAGTTCCGATATTGTAGTTTCTACCGTTATAAAATCGTCGTAATGTGCTGGCGCATGATAATTGCACTGTGCACATACAACGGGGAAATAAAAACCTTGTTTTTCCATTTCGTCATAGGTGTAACCTATCTGACGCATAAGTTCTGTTCTGCCCATTTCAAAATATTTTAAATAGTTTGAATGGTAAAC
>CACWKJ010000171.1 GCA_902761395.1 uncultured Elusimicrobium sp.
ATATTCAAAGAAAGCAGATGTGTTCTTATATTTTTTGTCGTTCAAAAGATTTAAATCTTTTGCTTTTTTTAATAAATCAAAATAAAATTCAACTTCAAATTCTTTCTTAGTTGCTTTTTCCGTGAGAGCTTTATATTCCTGAAAACTAAGATTTTCTTTTAATACATTTAATAATTCGGCAATTTCACCGTTTAATTTATTTACATCAAAAGATTTCTGTTTCGATATAATTTGTGCAAATTTTATTATGGTTCCGTATTTGGATAAATTTATGTTTGTTTTCTGTGCTTTTTTTAATAAAGCTTCGATATATTTGTCGGTCTTTATTTTCTCTTGCTTGTAATTTTCAATAATTCTGTTTATTTTTTTGTTTTCATCAGAAAGATATTGTTCACTTTTTTTATCGAAAAGTGTGGTCAATACGGAAATATAATTTTTTATTTCCGTTTCTTTATTGTACATGTCACTCAATATTTTAAAGTTTTGAGTGTATAAACTTTTATCTTCCAAACCTTTTATAATATTGTTTTTGTTTGTTTGGACTGCAAAATATTCCCCGCCGGTCAATCTTCCGCTTGCTAAAAGATTATTTAATACTTTTTGTTTTGCGGAATTATCTTTTATGTCGGATAACCATTGAGTGTTTACCGTTCCGGTTGCACCTTCAAGATATATATCTTTTAAACCGAAATTTTTATCCAATATCGATAATATTGAACTTATATTTCTTTGAGTTTGTTCATGGGAGTGCAAATCTTGAATATTTATTACAATATCGCCGTCATTAGAATAAAAAGCATCGGTAATTCTTCCCAAATTAAAAGGAATCAGAGATTTTGTCGGTGTGTTTAAATTAGGTGTTACGGGTAAACTGTTTGGTACAGGCATCACCGCATAAGCGGATTGTGAAAAAACTATGGATACGACAAAACACAAAGTTGTAATTATTGCGGTGGTTTTCTTAAAAGAAAAGTTTTTAAATTTTTTCTTTACACTTTTTAAAATATTCATTTTTCTCTCCTCAATAAAAAATCCGTCTTGTATAAATGTCATACAAGACGGATTTTTCCTGTTATATTATTAATTATATTTTCCCCTATACTGTCTCTGGCAAAATAACAAAAAAGTATTGTTATACACGTTAATTTAAATGTATGAAATTTAAAAATAATATTATTTAACAAAGGCGTGGAATAAGAATTTTCATTTAACAAAGAAACGCTGCAATTATTAACGTTTCTTGATATTTTTAAATCGTTCTCTGTTGTTGTTTTTACGAAATATAAATCTTTTTGTCCGGTACTCTTATTTTCTTTGTTTTCAGCATTATTTTTTTGCGTCGCAGTCGGTACTAAATTAATTTTGGTGGATTCCAATATCTTATTTATTATACCGTAAGAAAAATTCGTTATGGAATTATAATATTCTGAAATTGAAGTTGATTTATACAACATTCCGAATTCTTGTTTAACCGTTTCATCGATATTAAAAGAAAAAGATATCGATAACAAAGAAAAAGTTATCAATAAAGCTATGCTTTTATTGAGTAAGGATAAAAAAGAATTAAATTTATACATACCTTGAAATAGTATAGCCTACAGAACCAAAAAATTCAATGATTTTTCAAACAATATTAAAATTTTTTACTTTTTTAATTTGTTGTAATGTTTTATCAATGAAGCTGTAGAACAATTATGATCGTTTGTCTTTTCACCTTTCAACTCCGGCAAAATAACATTTGCTAATTTTTTACCGAGTTCTACTCCCCATTGGTCATAACTGTTTACCTGCCAAATTATACCTTGAACAAATATCTTATGTTCATACATTGCTATTAATGCACCTAAAGTTTTCGGTGTAAGTTCATCCAACAAAATACTGTTTGTAGGTTTGTTTCCTTCAAAAACTTTATGAGGTGCCAACATTTCTATGTCTTCTTTTGAAGCTCCGCTTTTTTCCAAAGCATCTATTGCCTGTTCTTTTGTAAGACCGAATGCTAATGCTTCGGGTTGTGCAAAGAAGTTAGACATTAATTTTTCATGATGATCTCCGATTCTTTCAGGCGGGTTAACTATACCTATAAAATCGGAAGGTATTAATTTTGTTCCCTGGTGAATTAACTGGTAGAAAGAATGTTGACCGTTTGTTCCCGGTTCTCCCCACAATACTTGTCCTGTTTGATAATCAACTTTTTCACCGTTTCTGTTTATTGTTTTACCGTTACTTTCCATATCGGATTGTTGTAAGAATGCCGTAAATCTGTGTAAATATTGGCTGTACGGTAAAACTGTATAACTTTGAGCATTAAAGAAATTGTTGTACCAAATACCGAGAACTGCCATTATAACCGGTATATTTTGTTCTATAGGAGCATTTATGAAATGTTGGTCCATTTCATAAGCACCTTCCAACAATTCTTTAAACTTATCAAAACCTACGGAACATGCAATAGGTAAACCTATTGCAGACCATAAAGAATATCTTCCGCCTACAAAGTTCCAAAATTCGAACATATTGTTTGTGTCTATACCGAATTCGGCAACTTTTTCTTTGTTTGTTGATAAAGCAACAAAATGGTTCTTAATTGCATTTTCTCCGAGTTTTTCAACCAACCATTTTCTTGCGGTATTTGCATTTGTCATTGTTTCCTGGGTTGTAAATGTTTTTGAAGCAACAATAAACAACGATGTTTCAGGATCTAATTTTTTTAATACTTCATATATATCTGCACCGTCAACATTTGAAACAAAATATACCTGAGGTCCGTCTGCATAATATTT
>CACWKJ010000172.1 GCA_902761395.1 uncultured Elusimicrobium sp.
GGATTTAAAAAGTTTAAAGGAACAAATAAAGTCGGTGCGATAGATTTGGGCAGCGACAGAATTATTTGTATGATGCTTTCCGATTATCCTTTACAAAACGATTACTGTTTTAACCAATATTATTCCGATCAAGACATTTATAATACACTGCTTTTGTTTTTTATAGCAAAGCATGACCAACAACAAGATAAAGCTTTTTTTCTGGATAAAAATAACTATATTCAACAAGATTTCATTGATACAAACGATAAGCAGGTTGATACAATTGTTGAAGATACACAAACAACATTTAAAGATTTAAACAGACAGGAAGTGTTAACCATAAAACAAAATTTTTCGTTGCACAGTAGAGATATGCAACTTAAATTGCCGAGCATACTTTCGGGAATTGCCGGCAGCGGTAAAACAGTTATCTCCATTCAAGTGATAAAAGAGTTACAAAAAAAATATAACAACGAGAAAAAAATTCTTTATGTTACATATTCGGAAGGGTTACGAAATTTCGTTGAAGAAAAAGTTAACGATTCTTCCGTAGATATAAAA
The DNA here is from genome assembly GCA_902761395.1 of uncultured Elusimicrobium sp. Lineage (GTDB taxonomy): Bacteria > Elusimicrobiota > Endomicrobiia > Endomicrobiales > Endomicrobiaceae > Ruminimicrobiellum. The sequence goes on from CACWKJ010000172.1 coordinate 544, forward strand.
ATTTTTAAAGATCTTTGTTTATTTTTAGAGAACAAATACGAAAACAAAAAAATTGTAGATACAAACATTATTCAAAGTGCCACCAGATTTGAAAAAGAATTTTTGGATACAAGAAACAAAAAATATCAAAAGTTTATAAGAGAAAATAAAAATTTAATTTACAGTGAAATTTGCGGAATATTGAAAGGCTCAATGTATGTAAATTGGGACAGAAAACTAAAAAAACAAAATGGAATAATAAATAATATTATCGATAAAAATTCGTACATAAACAGTGATACAAAAATTCCCGACGATTATAAAGCATTCAACAAAGAAAACAGAGAAATTTTGTATGAACTTACTTTGGAATATAACAAATGGTTACAAAACAGAAACATGCTTGATATGAACGATATCGCATTTGATCTTTGTAACACAATAGAAGTACAAAACATAAAATATGATTACATTATAGTTGACGAAATTCAGGATTTAACCGAAGTACAAATTTATATGCTTTTCCTATTATCCGACAAAAAAGGACTTATTTTTACGGGAGATCCGAACCAGGTAATAAACCCGACTTTCTTTAAAATCGGACGACTTGAAAAATTGTTTAACGATAACAGTGTAAGAGCTTTTAAAACAAGATTAAACGAAAATTTCAGAAACTCTACCGACATAACAAAACTTATAAACTTAGTTAACGAAATAAGGGACGAAAAGTTGCCGGCAAGACACCACGAAGATAAAGTGCCCGAAATTACAAGAAACAATAATGCCGGAAAGTTCGGAATAATAAGGTATAGTGAAGATAATAAAAAGATACTTTTTAACGGACTTGAAAATAAAGATCTCGATGTTGCGATAATCGTTTCCGACGAGCCGAAAAAAGATGCATTAAAAAAAGAGTTTCCTCACCTTGCAAACATTTTTACCGTATCGGAAATTAAAGGCAGAGAATATCCAAACATTGTAACTTATAATGTACTCTCGGATTATTTTTCGATATTCCAAAATTTTTATAACTACGATTGGAAAAAAGATAAAAATTACGACTTTTATTTTAACCAGTTTTACGTTGCAATAACAAGAGGAGAACACAACATTTATTTATTGGAAGAAAAGAACGATATCGAATTAATAAACGATATTGTTTCAAAAATGAACAAGTATAAAATAAAATATACATTAATTGATAAAATAAACAGTATTAACGAAATTTCGTTAAGTCTGGACGAAGCTACCGATGAAAGATACTATTTGAAAGCGTTAAACTTTTTTAATAACGAAGAGTTTGAAAAAGCTAAAGAACATTTTGAAAAAGTAACAAAATATAATATCGATACAACAAAAAAGATGATAGAGATTTGTGATAAATTTTTATTGGAAACGAACATGAACTACAACGAAAAAGCGGACATGTTGTTTTCTTATAAACAGTACAGCCTTGCAAAAAAATATTATGAAAAAGATTACAATTTTGAACTATACTGTATTATGAGTTTGTATCAAAACAATTTCGAAGATTTCGAAAAAACATTGTTTGCAAAAAATTTGAACATCGAACAACTTTACGATAAATATGATTTTGCCAAACAGGAAATAGAAAAATATTTTGATTACAAAATTCATGAACTAAAAAACATATACACAAAGATAGAAGATTCAACAACTAAAATAGCAAAGGAGTTAACCGATGAGTGATTTCATAAACAAAGTAAACGAACTTAAAAAATATGCAACGGAAATTTCTCAAGCACTTAACAGGTTTGAAGAACTTAATTTAACAATAGAAACCATTAACGAGCTGAACAAAAAAACTATAGAATTGAAAAATAATTACGAACAAATTGTTGCTATATTACAAAAAGTCGAAACGGCAAAAAAGTCCGTTGAACCGTTAGAAAACATAAGAAAAACCGTCGATTCGATAAACACCACGATTCAAGGTGTAAAAAAGAATATTGCCAACTTTGAAAAGATGCAACAAAAATTTGAAGAGATAGAAAATCTCGACATAGAAAAACAGTTAACAAAAATCGAAGAATTTTATGATAAAGTTTCCGTTGTAAGCGAAAAGATAAGTTTGGCAGACAACTTTTTTAATACATTAGATTCTATAAATAAAAAGTTGGAAAATATCGAAAAGAAGTTACCTAACAGAGTGTTACCGCGATTTCCGATAAACCCGATAAAAAGGCCTGTAGTGATGCCTAAAGGTATA
>CACWKJ010000173.1 GCA_902761395.1 uncultured Elusimicrobium sp.
AAAATAACTTTACCTAAATCAAAAATAATAACTTTGCCCGACATTCTAAAAACCTCAAGATTATAGAAACGGTTTAAGGGTTTATCCTTTTACGGCACCTGCAGCAATACCTTTAACGATATGTTTTTGCATAAGAAGATAAATTATTACTATAGGAACTGTTGCTATTGTAAGACCTGCCATTAAAAGAGGGTAATCCGTCATATGTGTTCCCTGGAACACCATTAAACCTCTTTGTATAGGCATTTTGGAAGGATCTTGCAAAACAACCAAAGCTAACAAGAATTCGTTCCATATTGTTAAACATTGAATAATAACAAGTGTTGCAACTGCAGGTTTTGCCAAAGGAAGAGCAATTCTCCAATATATGCCGAATCTTGAACAACCGTCTATAAGAGCAGCTTCTTCTATTTCTCTCGGCAATTCTTCAAAGAAAGCCTTTAACAAGAATAATCCGAAAGCAATACCACCGCTTATATAACATAATAAAAGACCTGTTCTTGTATCTAATAAGTGTAAACTTTTAAGCAAAAGATATAACGGAACAAAAGCACCCGGTATAGGAATCAACAACGTGGATATCAATAAATAGAATAAAATTGTTTTTCCCCAGAACTCAAGTCTTGCAAAAGCATAAGCTGCCATAGATGTTACAAGAACAATTGCCGAAACACCTACAACCGTATAAATAAGACTGTTTAAAAAGTACATACCGAACTTTGCTTTTAATAAAGCTTCGGTATAGTTACTCCATTGCCATGCTTCAGGAAATAAAGTAATGCTTTTGAATATTTCTTCATTTGTTTTTAAAGAAGAAGACAACATCCAAAAAACAGGGAATACACAAGTGAGTGCCACAGCTATCAAAATAACATGTGTAATAACATCTAAAATTTTCTTTTTTACTTTGAATGAGTTCATTTTTATATCCTATTTATATCTTTACTTATTAAATTTTTTACTTGCGTAAAGCTGACAAATACTTGCTATCAATAATACTAAACCGAATATAACTGCCATAGCGGTGGAATACCCGAATTCTCCGTTATTCATGTATTTATAAATCATAGTGATAGGCACATCCGTATGACCTGCAGGTCCGCCCTGTGTCATTGAATAAATCAAATCAAATATCTGCATAGCGCCCAAAACCGTTAATACGGTAACCATTGTAAATACCGGTATCATGGATGGAACGGTGATGTGTCTAAACTGTTGCCATTTATCCGCACCGTCGACTTCCGCTGCTTCATATAATTCGTTAGGAATTGTTTGAAGACCGGCAAGAAGTATTATAAAACCGTATCCGAAACCTTTCCACATGTGAACTACGGCAACCGAAGACAAAGCGGTTTTAATTTCGGAAAGCCATGCAAAATCTTTAAATTGTTCGAAACCTATTGCGGCTAACCAACTGTTTAAAATACCGAAATTACCGTCATACATAAACTTCCATATCAAACCTACAACGATACCTGAAAGTACCGGAGGTAAGAAAAATATTACTCTGTATACATTTTCCCCTTTTATTTGTCTGTTAACCAAAATTGCAAGAAGTAAAGCCAATCCGTTCTGCAATGTTAAACATAAAAGAGTAATATAACCGGCATTTAACATAGATTTCCAATAAGCGGGATTATTAAATATGATATGTTTGTATTGTGCGAAACCTACAAACACCATATCTTTATCTATACCGTTCCACTGGAAAAAGCTTAATTGTATTGTTCTCAGTAAAGGATACAAATTAAATACCAAAAACAACAACAGCGCCGGTAAAATAAACATCATATTGAATGTTTTTTCTTTTGGGGATGCATTCATCATTTTTGCACCTTCATCTGTCTTAATTTTTCATCTTGAATTTCTTTTACTGCTTTAGCAGGATCTTTTTCACCTATTATTACAGACTGTAAATTGATATTTATATAGTTTGTAACCTGCCATGCTTCCAATTTAGGTAAATTTTCAAATGTTCTTGTTATACTCTTGGAAAACTCTTGTAATATTTCAGGTAAATCCTGAGCACTGTCTTTATTTGAAGGTATATTTAATGTTTCTTTTGCCAAATAAGTTTGTTGATCTTTTTCGGTGAACCATTTCAAGAAAGCAATTGCTTTATCTTTTCTCGGAGATTCGGCATTAACAAACATTGAAGATCCGTCTCCGCCGAATACTAACAAAGGATACGGTGCATCGGGTAATGCAGGCGGATACATAAGACCGTAGTTCAATGCAGGATTCATGGATTTATAAACATTTACTCCCCATGAACCGTTAAATGTCATTGCTGCTCTTCCCGTAGCAAATGTTCTTTCGGAATCTTTGTTTACCATAGTAACAATTCCGGATGCGAACATTTTATTATCTTTCATTTCTTCAAAAAGTTTAAATATCTGTAACCATCTTTTATCGTTGTAAGGGATTTTTCCATCGATAGTATCAATTATTCCCTGTTTACCGAACAAAGACCACTGATAAGAAGAAGCAAATGCACCTATGAGCCAAGCTTCACCGAAACCGCTTACGAAAGGTTGAATTCCCGCTTCTCTTAACTTTTTACCTGCTTCTATAAATTCAGGCCATGTTTTGGGAGGATTTTCAGGATCGAGTCCGGCTTGTTTGAATAAGTCCTTGTTATAATAGATCATTAAAGAACTTACATCCAAAGGAACTCCGTAAATACCGGGTTTTACACCCCATTCGTTATTTTCTTCGAAAGAGTTTGCTATTAAAGATTTTTCAAA
>CACWKJ010000174.1 GCA_902761395.1 uncultured Elusimicrobium sp.
AAGTGGAGACTTGATTATCTTATAAGAATAACCAGCCATTATACGGAAAACAAGTGGTCTAAAAGAGATCAGGAATTAAAAGTTTACAGAGATTTGCATTGCTTCAATTTAGGAGCAAGTTTCAGACTTAGAGAAGAATATTTCGAGTTCTATTTAAAGTTTGAAATGAAGTCGAATGTCCCCACCCTAACTAAAAAAGACGGTACCAAAGAAATAGATCAAGAATTCTATCCTTGGAGATAAAATTTGCGAAGCAAATTTTACCAATTTGTAATTTACAATTTATAATTAATGTGTCCTGCGGACGGATGTTTTATAGATTCTGAATCAAGTTCAGAATGACGACGGTTTTTGTTGTTGTCGTTAGAGACCTTAAGATTTTGAGTTAGAATGAAGAAACTCAGGAATGAAGTGTATATGGATCCCGTAAGGGCATACTCAATTTTCTGAGTTTCAATATTATAACCAAAATATTAAGGCCGCTATAAATTTACTTTTTTAAAGTAAATCGGTTAGTATTAATATGGCAAATCGCCATCGCCAATGCATCCGCCGCATCATCCGGCTTGGGAATATCTTTCAATCCCAACATGGTTTTTACCATATGTTGCATTTGATATTTGTCTGCAAGTCCGTATCCGGTTAAAGCCATTTTTATTGTTCTCGGATTATATTCGAATAAAGGAAGGCCTTTTGTTACCACGGCGGATATTAATGCCCCTCTTGCCTGACCGATAGTCGCTATGACTTTAGATCCTTTTAAAAAAAAGATATCTTCCATAGCAACAACTTCAGGCTTATATGTATCTACGATTTTTTGTGTTTCAGTGAAAATGAATTTTAATCTGTCGGCCAGAGAATCTTTCGGGTATGTTTTCATGCACCCGTAAGCTAAACAGGTAAGTTTGTCTGTTTGTCCTTTATAAACAACACCCCAGCCGGGCATAGCCAAGCCGGGGTCTATTCCTAATACTATCATTATGCTCCGTACTTTTCCATATCTTCTTTAGATATATCAAAATTGGAATAAACATCTTTAACATCGTCGTGTTCTTCCAATTCGTCCAACAACTTTAACATATGTTCCGCATTGTCGCCTTCGAGTTTAACATATGTTTGAGGTATCATTGTTATTTCCGATTCGGCAACAGGAATATTTTTAGCTTTTATTGCATCCAATACCGCATTAAAATCGTTTGTTGTTGTGTATATTTCATAACTGTCGTCTTCCGCAACGAAATCTTCAGCACCTGCTTCCAATGCTATAGTCATAATTGTGTCTTCGTCACCCGCTGATTTATCTATAGCAATAAAACCTTTTTTGGAGAACATCCAACCTACACAACCGGATTCTCCCATACTTCCGGAATGTTTTGAAAATATCTTTCTTATTTCGGAAGCTGTTCTGTTTTTGTTATCTGTAGTTGTTTCAACTATCAAAGCTACTCCGGCGGGGCCGTAACCTTCGTATGTATTTTCTTCGTAAACAGCACCGGGAAGTTCACCGGTTCCTCTTTGTATAGCTTTTTTAATGTTATCCTGAGGCATATTTGCTTCTCTTGCATCGTCAACTGCCTTTCTTAATCTGGCATTGTTTTCGATTACTCCGCCGCCTTCCTTAGCTGCAACAACGATTTCTCTGATTATCTTTGTAAAAATTTTACCTCTTTTAGCATCTGTAGCTGCCTTTTTGTGTTTAATACTTGCCCACTTATTATGACCTGACATAAAAAACTCCTCTACTATTTTTTAATATTGTATTTTAAAAATTTGTTCACCTTTACTGCTGAAAGCTTTTCTTACTTTCTTTTTACCGTTCACATAAGTATCTATATATAACGGAATTTCGGAATTATTGTTACTGTAAATTTTTGTATCGCCGTTTAATTTATTGTTTTTATATTTTTCTATTTTGTTTATGCTGCCGTCTTCGTAATATATATGAGAATCACCTTCCAATTTTCCTTGAGAATAGTTATATTGGTTTTTTAATATACCGTTGGAAAAATATTCTTTGGAAAAACCTTCTTTTAAACCGTTATAATATTCCGTTTCTATTTTAGGTGTTCCCGTAACAAAATATTCTTTGGATAAACCTTCCAACTGACCGTCGACATATTGTGCCGAAGATGCAAGTGTTCCGGACATTGAATATTTTTTTACAGTTCCGTTTAAAATACCGTCTTTATAGTTGGAATCCAATTTTTTGTTTCCGTTTTCATAATATTCTATAACTTTACCTTCCAAGATACCGTTTCTGTAATTTTTTACTGCAGAAACTGTTTTCCCGCCGGGATAAAATGTTTTTGTAACTCCTTCGAGTTTTCCTGCATTATAATTCATTTCGGACACTATGTTGTTACTTGCATCGTATTCCTTAATAAGTCCGTTTGGAATTTCTCCCTGGAAAAATATCACTTCACCTTTTGTGTCGACGATTTCCGTCGCAACTGTTTTTCCTTCGAGAACATAGGCATATGTTGTGGATTTTATGTCGGTTTTGGTAATTTTCTTTGTCGTGGATACAACTTCCGCTTGTGCAACTTCGTCACCCTCTTCCGTTGCTTCCATGGAAGAAACTTTTTCTTTCTGTGCCGAAGAACATGAAAACATAAATATACTGCTTACAACTAAAGCCGTTAAGAATAAATTGATATTTTTCAATATTTTACTCCTTTACTCTTTCTTTTTAGTTTATTATGTTCCAAAACTTTTAATGCCATTATTGCTTTTTGT
>CACWKJ010000175.1 GCA_902761395.1 uncultured Elusimicrobium sp.
ATAACGGAACAATAACTTCTAACGGAAGCAGAGATGATAAGTTTGTAACTATATACGGTGAACTTAACAATAAAAATAAAGTTGATGCAAAATATCTTTTGTTAGGTCACGGACAAATTACCGGTGGAGCCGCATTATATGATGGAAGATTAAAAAGCAGCAAAATTTCAAAAGCAGCAGATCCTGAATTTGAACCTGTGCCACATTGGACCCCTATACTCAAAAATTACGGTACAGTAAATGTATCCGAAGGTATAGGTTCCAATGATTGTTTTGCACTCATATATAATGAAGGAACGATAAATTTAGGCGGCGAATATAATACGGATTTTACAGGAACACTTAGTGTTAATGGCGGAGTAATAAATTTATTGAAAGACAGTAAATATTTTAATGATGCTATGTCACATTATTATATAAACGGAACATTGAATTTGGTAAATGAAACTATCGATGATATCAATATGAACAATTTGTATTTGAAAGGAACAAATGATCTTAAATTGGATGTAAAGTTGGAAGAAATAGAGGGAGATTATTTGAATGTAAACGATGTTGAAACATATAATGAAGATCAGTATGAAAATGAAAATGGTAGAAAAGCAGCATCAGTTTCCTCTTCTGACGGAGGCAGATTCCTTATTAATCAAATTAAAATTATGACCGATACCGAAAGAAAGAGAACGGAAATTCCTATAGCAAATATAACTCCTCAAGAATATATAAACTTAGGAGTACACAGAGTATTCGGTTTATATGAATATAAGGTAATAATAACTTCAGAAACATCTTCAGACTCAGATTCACAATTGGAAAAAGCATCCAGTGATCCTACAGTAGGAGATGGTACAGCAGGATATGACCAAGATTATGATGAAGAAGAAAACCTTGATGAAGAAGGAAGTGAATACGGAAACACATTGGTATTCATAAGAAAAGATAACAAACCGAGAAATCCTGAGATCTTGCAATCGAAAGTGGCAATAGCCGGAGCAAACATATCACAAGACGAAATATTTACAACAGTATTTAACAATGCAGGAAACTATACATTCTTCCAGAAACAAGGAACATCAGCCGGAGATGTAGAAGACAGAGCAGCACCTACATTATGGATAAAAGCATTCGGCAGTAAAGAAGATGTAGATTTGGAAGAATATACAACAGTAGAAACGACATACTACGGAGCAGTAGTAGGATTAGATTGGGACAGACAATACAGTGACAATTTTGATGCTACATACGGAGTATTTGCAAGTTATATCGGCGGAGAATTGAAAGATAAAGAGTTCGGCAACAAAGTAGATCAAAACGGCGGATATATCGGTGTAAGAGGAAATTGGTATATAGGTAAATTATTCTTCAACGGTATAATCGATTATGCATTAATACAAAACGGAGCAGATACAACAAGTTATTCGGTAGATTTCAATTCACAAGTAGCAGGACTTGCAGCAAGAGTAGGTTACAACTTTGAAGTAGCAAACAAGAGTTTCACAATACAACCGAATTTTGCAATGACAGGCAAATATATAATGACAGATGATTATGATGCAGAAGATCCTATAGAAGGCGACAAAAAGAAAATGGAAATAGATAATATAACAAACTTAACATTCGAACCGGGATTGAAATTGATAAAGAATTTGGGCAGATGCTGGATATTGACCGGAGAAGGAAAATATGTAATAGAAAATGTAAGCGGAGATGTAAAATATAACAGCCAAGTATTACCTGATACAAGCTACGACAATTTCGGTAGTGTAAGTTTGGGTATAGAAAAAATTTGGGGATATACAGTATTACATTTGAAAGGCAGTAAAACATTCGGCGGAAGAGACGGATATATATTGAATGCCGGAGTAGAATTTAAGTTTTAATAAATAGCAATATATTATGGGACGGGACTAACAGAAAATAAAAATCCCGTCCTATATCTATAGTTTAGAAAATAATAGATGGAGGATATATAAAGAAATGAAGAAAATATTAGGCTTGATGATGATGTTGTTGTTGGCAGTGTGCATAACAAGTTGCGGAACAAAATATGCAAGACCGGACAGATGTGTATGTGAAATGGATGATCATGTAACAGCACCGGCACCAGCACCAGTTCCGGAACCGGAACCCGAACCGGAACCCGAACCGGAACCTGAACCTGCACAAGCGATAAAAGAAGTTATAGAAGAAGCAATAAAAGAAGAAAAGAAAGAATTTACAATCGATTTCGAAAAGATAGCAAACAAGAACTTGTTTGAATTTGATTCAGATAAATTAGCAGCAGAAAGCCATGCAGGATTGGATGCTGTAGTAGCATTCTTGAAAGAAACACCGAATGTAACAGTAAAGATAGAAGGACATACAGACAGTATCGGTTCACAGGTATACAACCAGAACTTATCTGAAAGAAGAGCAAATTCAGTAGCAAAATATTTAACAAGTCACGGAATAGAAAAAGAAAGAGTATCTACTGAAGGTTTCGGATTCTCAAGACCTATAGCAAGCAACAAGACAGCGGAAGGAAGAGCACAAAACAGAAGAACCGAAATGAAGTTTACAATAAATGATTTGGTAAATCAGGATGAAGCAACAAAATCCGGAGAATTGAAAGAAGTTATACAAGAAGAATCCGGAGAAGCTTCAGCTGCACAATAGTAATAAAAGCTGAACATAAATATAAAAAGACAGGGAATAAAATCCCTGTCTTTTTTTGAAGCTTCAGCTGCACAATAGTAATAAAAGCTGAACATAAATATAAAAAGACAGGGAATAAAATCCCTGTCTTTTTTTGTTTATATAATACATAAATATGATTGACATTTTTTATGAAAATGATATAATGATAGCGTATAATTGGGTGCTGTCTTTACATTTTTAATTTTATGATTGTACAAGGAGAGAAAAGAATGAAGAAATTAATAGTTGGGAGTTTTGCATTTGTGGTGGCGTTGATGCTGTGCACAAATGTGTTTGCAAAAACATTAGACATTTACGATTTTGAAGGAACAGATGGGTTGGTAGATAGAGGAGAAAGTGAACCCATAGATAACGGAGATGTTTTAAACGTTAAGTATAACCTCTTACAGACTCAGAATAACAAAAACGACATTTTGAATAAGGGTATCACCATCAATGGTGACGGAGAAGTATCCGGCAGTTCTGCCGAGGTTGAAAGTGGAGCACGTGTCCTTTTAAATGGTGACGGGTACGACGGTTTTTATATGAATGCAACAGCTTCTTCGACAATGAATAACTTAGATTTGACATGTTTTTATGATAGTGCTCTTATGATTGGTGAATATGCACAAGAGGAAGAAGGGTCAAACTACTGGATTGTAAATAACAGCATTTCACCGAAATTAACCTTAAACGATGTTAATATTTATTGTAACGGAAATATTTCTGTTGTAGGGAAAGGTTCGGAACTTAACATTGTTTCTAATGGTGCTGATGATGAATATGTAAGTATTATAGATAACTATGGAATTAATGCCGAAGAGGGTACGATAAACTTTAAAGGTAATACAATAAAACTTGATGATATTGTGGAGCTAAGAAACGCAACAATAAACAATAGTAGCAATTTATTTTATGGATCAAAATATAGTAATATTGGAATGTTTTTGTGTGGTGAATCTACACTCAACAATACAAAAGAATTAAGTAATAGAGGATTTATAGGTGTTTACGATGACAGTGTTTTTAATAACAAAGGTGTAGTTTACAATGATTACGGGACAATTTATTTGAGTGGAAATGGATATTGGATAGATCCGGATAATCCGGACAATGATATTACAGGAAGAAGAGCTCTTTCATATATTGGTATGACTGATGATGATGGTTCGCAATATATAGTATATAGCCCGGTATACAATAACGACGGAGAGGTATACAATAAGGGCAGCATAGAAGTAGGTCAGTATGCGATATTTAACAACAACAATTATATTGAAAATAATAACTCTATAGCGGTTTTTGATGGCGGTACATTCAATAATAACGGTGATATAGATAACAACGGCGGAATATTTGTATATGGTTTGTTTGAGAACAAAGGTAATATCAATGCAGATAAGGAAGAGTATCTCTATATAGGTAA